>CAZZZQ010000893.1:0-1500 GCA_964658405.1 uncultured Sphingomonas sp. | reverse complement strand
CTCAAGGAGACCGTCAAGGCGATCGACGACAAGACGCTCTCGCAGAAGATCGCACGCGACTCCGCCCTGCGCATGTCCCGGCTGCGTCGTGAGTTCTCCGAGCAGTTCAACTCCACCGTCGTCGCCCACAACACCGGCGCGGACAAGAAGGATCCCCACGCCCAGCCGCATCTCCCCAACGGCGTCAAGGTCGGCGACCTCGTCAAGCTGAAGTCGCTCGGCCGCCAGGCGCGCGTCGACCGCATCGTCGACGCGAAGACCTACGAGGTCTCGATGGGCGCCATGAAGATGCGCATCGACACCTCCGACGTAGCCGAGGTCGAGACCGTCAAAGTAGTGACGCCCCTCGAAGCCGCACGCCGCCGCGGAGGCGTCACCGTCCAGACCTCCACCAGCAGCGACTCCGATTACATGAGCTCCGAGATCAACGTCATCGGCCGCACCGCCGACGACGCCCAGACCGAGGTCGAACGCTTCCTCGACCGCGCCTTCCTCGCCGGCCTGCCCCGCATCCGCATCGTCCACGGCACCGGCATGGGCGTCCTCCGCAGAACCCTCCGCGAGTTCCTCCGCGGCCACCCCCACGTCACCACCATCACCGAACCCCCCTCCAACCAGGGCGGCCAGGGCGCCACCGAGGTAGAACTCCGCCAGTGACGTAGCCATCCCTGGTCACCGCGAAGGGTGACTTCAATTGACGCTCACCCCCACCCACACCTTGTCATCCTGAGCGAAGTCGAAGGACCTGCGGTTGCCCTCTCACCCACGCCAACAAAGCCCGGGTGCCCCATCCTTCAGCCTCACCGCAAGGGTGGGACGTGCGCTGTCAACGCCGCGAATCAATCTCGACGCATCTTCAACCCACACCCACACCCTGTCATCCTGAGCGAAGTCGAAGGACCTGCGGTTGCCGTCCCACTACGAAGAACGGTTCACCCGCATTTCCAATCCGACCCTGAAGGCACTCACGCCACCACCCGAAAACCAGCAAAAAAATCAAGCACACTCTGCGGCGAATCCTCATTGAAGAACAACTCCAGATTTCCCGCCGCCTCCGCCGCAGCCGCAGCACTCCGCGCAAAGAGCTCTCCCTCATAAGCAGCCAGCGCGCCCTCAACATCCCCACGGTGCGCGGCAATCAAACGCCCAAGCTCCGACCCGTCAAACAACGCAAGATTCGCCCCTTCCCCAGAAAACGGCGACATCAAATGCGCCGCATCCCCCAGCAGCGTCACCCCCGGCACCCGCTCCCATCGATGCTCGACCGGCAGCGCATAGATCGGCCGGGCGGCGGCAGTCTCGCTCTCCGTGATAAATGCGGTCAGCTCCGAAGCCCAGCCCTCAAACTCCCGCGCAATCACCGCCAGCGCAGCCTTCGGGTCGGAGAAATCAAGACCTGCCATCCACGCCTCCGCCCTGTTCAAAGCGACATAGCCATGCAGCAGACCATTCGCCTCACGATGCGCCAGGATGCCCTTCCCAGGCGCAACCGCGATCATC
>CAZZZQ010000892.1:0-1507 GCA_964658405.1 uncultured Sphingomonas sp. | reverse complement strand
AGACCGGCACGGTTATGACCCATTGCAACGCCGGTGCCCTTGCGACCTGCGGCTATGGTTCGGCTCTCGGCGTGATCCGTGCGGCGATCGAGCGCGGCCACACGATCGATGTGCTGGCCGACGAGACGCGCCCCTTCCTGCAGGGCGCACGGCTGACCGCGTGGGAGCTGATGAAGGACAACATCCAGACCACCGTCGCCTGCGACAATATGGCCGCGCACCTGATGAGCAAGGGCCGCGTCCAGGCCGTCATCGTCGGTGCGGATCGCATCGCTGCCAACGGCGACACCGCCAACAAGATCGGTACCTACGGCGTCTCGATCCTCGCGAAGGAGTTCGGGATTCCCTTCTATGTCGCCGCACCCTGGTCGACCATCGACCTCGCGACCCTGACCGGCGAAGGCATCCCGATCGAGCAGCGCAACTCCTTCGAGGTCACCCACTCGAACGGGAAGCAGATGACCCCGGACGGCGTTGGAATCGAGAATCCTGCCTTCGACGTGACCCCGGCCAGGTACGTATCGGCGATCATCACGGAACGTGGCATCCTCCGCGCTCCCTTTGAAGAGTCGATCCGCAGGATGGCGGCCCAGGAGCAGCCCTCGCTGGTCAGCTAGACTGCGAGGCCTGTTCTTACGGTGAAAAACTCCCCCGGCGATTGCCGTCTGCCAAAGAGCATCGCCGGGAAGGTCGAACGAGGCGCGGATTCGAGGCGCATGCTTAGAGAAGCAGCGTGATCATCACCTTCTTCAATCCGCGCTTTCGATCCCTCGTTCGAGGCAGCGCACTGGTGCTGCTCAGCCTGGCAGCCGCCTTCTTCCTGTCGGACTTTCCGCATAATCGGCCGACGATGCTGCTTGCCATCCCCTCGCTGATCGCCATCGTGGGGACCGCCGATACGATCCGCTGCATGCAGCCCCGGTGGAGCTTTTATCACGGCGGCGTCCTGCTCTGCATCTACATGGACCTCATGGCGGTGGCGATGATTCTGTTCTTCTTCCTCTACCCGTACGCCTTCTGGCTGGCCTCATCGCATTTACGGGTTACCTGTTTGCGGTTTGGATGGACGAACGGCAGTGCTAGAATTTTCCCTACTTTAGCCAGACGGAGAGATCGTATGTTCAAGGGGTTCCGGGACTTTATTCTGCGAGGAAACGTAATTGACCTCGCTGTGGCGGTCATCATCGGTGCGGCGTTCGCCGCCATCACCAACTCGCTCGTCAAAGACATCATCAATCCCTTCATTGCGGCGATCATTGGCAAACCGGACTTCTCAGCCCTCGTCTGGCACCTGAACTTCCACCCTGCAATCGCCGGCGGAGCGCCCGACGCGACCGCGGGCGTCATCCAGTACGGCCTCTTCCTGAACAACATCATCAGCTTCCTGCTGAATGCAGCAGTCGTCTACTTCGTCATCGTGCTGCCGACCCAGAAGCTGCTCGCCCGCGTGAAGGGCCCTGATGCGGTCACGAACAAGACCTGCCCCCAGTGCCTGTCGGAGATTCCG
>CAZZZQ010000891.1:0-1521 GCA_964658405.1 uncultured Sphingomonas sp. | reverse complement strand
CTATGGCGATATGGTGGGAGCGCTGGCGGTGATCGGCGACGTGATGAAGACCCGGGTGTATGAACTCAGCGAGTATGCAAACCGGGAACGCGAGGTCATTCCGCGCTCGACGATCGAGAAGGCGCCCTCTGCGGAGCTTCGACCGGAGCAGAAGGATACCGACTCGCTGCCGCCCTATGACGTGCTGGACCCGATCCTCGAAGCGTACGTGGAGCGGTACCTTTCGGCGGAGCAGATCGCTGAAGAGCAGGGCGTTGATTTCGGGCTGGTTCGGTCGGTCCTGCAGCTTGTGGAGCGGAGTGAGTACAAGCGGCAACAGGCTGCGCCGGTCCTGAAGGTCACGCAAAAGTCGTTCGGGATGGGTCGCCGATTTCCTATTGCGGTGAAGGTTCAGGTTTAATGAGTGCAGGTTGAGCGGTATGCCGGATGCACCATCCCGATCCTAGGGAGCGCCGGCGGAAGGAAGGGTTTTTGATCTTGAAACAGGCGCTTTCGAACGTGGTTCTTGCAGGTTGTGTCTTGACAACCGGGTTGGCAGCGATGGCTCAGGCTGCACCAGCGGCGGCCAAACCCGCGGCTCCTCTGCAGCTTCAGACCCTGGGGCAGCAGACGGCGCCGGCGGATCCGTTTCCGCCGACGAACCCGAAGTTCTTCACGGCATCCACACCGTCGGTCGACACGGTGAACGCGTTCCTTCGCTCGCTGTGGGGGTACGACTCGAACCGGGCCTGGCGTGTCGCCGCGATCCAGACGACTCCGGCCGCCGGGGTCAGCAAGGTGACCGTGTTCGTGACGGAGAAGGGACCGAATGCAAAGGTTCAGACGACGTCGTTCTTCGTGATGCCGGACGGAAAACACGCGATTGCGGACTCGGCTGGCGTCGTCAACTTTGGTGCGACGCCCTTCGCAGAGATGCGCAAGACGCTGCAGGAGCGTGCCGACGGACCCTCGCGCGGACCTGCAAGCAAGGATCTGCTGCTGGTTGAGTTCTCCGACATGCAGTGCCCGCACTGCAAAGAGGCACAGGGCGTGATGGATCAGCTCGTCAAGGATTTCCCGAATGCACGGGTGGTCTACCAGAACTTCCCGCTCGTAGAGATTCATCCGGCTGCGTACCAGGCTGCAGCCTATGGCGTATGCGTGGCGAAGCAGAAGAACGATGCCTTCTTCCCCTATGCACAGGCGGTGTTCGATACGCAGGCCATGTTGACGCCGGAGGACACGACCAAGACGCTCCAGGCTGCAGTGACCAAGGCCGGTCTCGATCCGGCTGCCATCGGAGGATGTGCCGCTTCGCAGGCGACCAAGGATGAGGTCAACGCTTCAATCAAGCTGGGCCAGGATGTCGGTGTCGATCAGACCCCGCTCCTCGCGGTGAACGGGCACATGCTGCCGCTGACTTCGATTCCGTACGAGACGCTGAAGCAGATCGTAAGCTTCCAGGCTGAGCTTGACGGGGTACGGACGGGTGCGGCGCCAGCGGGTGCGCCCTTGCTGATTCCGCGGAAGGTAGCCCCTCCG
>CAZZZQ010000890.1:0-1527 GCA_964658405.1 uncultured Sphingomonas sp. | reverse complement strand
CTCGCCGAGACTGAGAGCCTGCGCAAATACTTTGTGCGGGTGTACGGGCAGCCGAAGGAGACGATCGTCGCCGGCGGATCGATGGGCGGCCTGCTGACCGACATCACGCTCGAGCGCAACCCCAAGCCCTACATCGGCGGACTGGACCTCTGCGGAGCCGTTGGCCCGACCTACGAGTCATTCACGCGCCGCTTTGCCGCCCGCGCTGCGTTTGACTCCTACTTCCCCGGGCTGCTGCCGCCGCTGGTCCCGTCGCCTGCCTCCGGCTATCCGGCACCGGCTCCGGAGAACGATGCGACCCGTCGCAGGATCGCCGACGCTCTGAACGACCATCCTGCCGCCGCACTCGCGATGCGCAACCTGATGGCGCTCCACAGCGACGTAGATGTGGTCCATATGATCAGTTACATCACCTTTGTCGTCGCGGACATGCAGCACAAGGCGGGCGGCAACCCCTTCGACAACCGCAACTACCTCTACACCGGAACCAATCCGAACTCGTCCACCGAGGACAACAAGCTCAACGACACGGTTCGCCGGTACTCGGCTGATGCTGTCGGGCGCGCCTACCTGATCGCCCACTACACGCCGACCGGCAAGCTTACGAAGCCGATGCTTGCGCTGCACACGACCTACGATCCGCTGATCCCCGGGACGACGCTCGCGCTCTACGGCCATATCGTCGAGCAGGCCGGCTTCGGGCCGAACTTCATCCAGCAGTACGTCCACCGCGACGGGCACTGCACCATGTCGTCCGATGAGGTCGGGACCGCCTTCGACGAGCTGCTCGCCTGGATCCACACCAACCGGACCCCGGTCCCGGGGCTGCTCCGGTAGCGCCCACACGGGGGCAACGTGCCTGCCTCGCCACCCATCACCGCACTCGCTTGACACGCACCGCCTATAATGAACTATGGCAACCGTCCACCCTGCCTCTTCGGAGGCTGGCCCGCATATGGGACCGCAACCCGAGCCGAATGAAGCGCCCCCGGTAAATCGCGTCCGCGCGACCGACACCGGCATCGATCTTGAGGCTGCTCTGCCATCGGTTGCGCCAATCGTTCCGCTGCCTGCCCGCCGTGCGACCGACCCGAAGCCGGCAGTCGTCCTCGCCGAGCCGATCGGCTCCCTGGTCCCGCCCCCGACGCCCCTGCCTGCCGACCTTCCAAAGAGCACCGATCCAGAGATTGACCGCAAGTTTCAGCTCCTGCTCACGACCGTCCATGCCAACCGGCCCAGCGACGATCTTGAGATTATCCGCAGCTCCTGGGCCTTCTGCATGCAGCAGCACGAGGGACAGAAACGCGCCAGCGGTGAGCCGTACATCATCCATCCGCTGGAGGTCGGGCAGGTCCTGGCTGAGCTCCGCATGGATTCGACCGCCATTGCCGCCGGCCTGCTCCACGATGCAGTTGAAGATACCGACGTCACCTCGGCCGAGATTGCGAAGCGCTTCGGCGAGCAGGTTGCGCACATCGTTGAGGGCGTTACCAAGCTCGACAAGATCAAGTTCGCCAACCAGATCGG
>CAZZZQ010000889.1:0-1531 GCA_964658405.1 uncultured Sphingomonas sp. | reverse complement strand
TCCGAGGCGGGCCGTTCTGCGTGGTCTCATGCTTCTCGACTGTCTGCCGATGAACCCGACAGAGCAGATCGCATCGAGGAGAGAGCATGGGCCAGCAGGCAGGGAAGTTCAAGGGACGGGTTCGAACCGTAGCGATGATCCAGGTCCTGGGCTGCCTCCTCTTGTATTCGGCTGGGGCAGCTCATGCGGAGGAGCGGCAATGTGTTCAAAAGGTCCTTCCCGCGTATCCGGAGCTCGCTCGAAAGATGCATATCATCGGCACAATCCGTGTGACGGCAACGGTCGACGCCTCCGGTGCGGTCGTCAAGGCGGAGTCGGACAGCGCTAACAAAATGCTTGCGCCGGCGGCTGTCGATGCCGTCAAACGCTGGAAGTTCAGCCCCGGAGCCGGGAACGATCTCGTCTCGGTTCAGGTCAACTTCGACACCGGCGCATAGCCGCCGCGCAGCTCAGGAGAACACATGGGGATCCGAGGCAAGTTGCTGTACAGCACCGGGACGCTCGCCTTCGGGTACATCCTCTTCTTTGCCCTGATGGTGTGGACGACGACCACCACGCAGAGGCATCTCCGGATCGCGTCGAACGCTCTTTTCCCTGCCGCATCGAGTCTTCAGGCGGCGGAGGCCAGCTTCCAGAAGCTGACGAAATCCTATAAAGATGCGGTGATGCTGCAGGATGCGTCGGCGATCCACGCCGGTGACCGGGAGGCCCAGGCCGGGGCGGCAGCACTGGAGGTTGCACGTGCGAAGCTGGCCTTTAATCCTGACTTCGAACAGCGCGCCGGCCGGCTGCTGCGTCACTTTACAGAGCTGCGCGAGCGATCGGAACGCACCTATGAGAAGCTCAGCGCAACCTCGACGATGTCGGCTGAGATGCAGGTCTCGCTCGCCCAGATCGAACAGGAGACCGCGCAGCTGGAGCGGGAGATGGTCGAGTTTCGTGAGCTGATCGGCACGCAGAGCTACCAGGCGGAGCTGGAAGCCGTGACGGCTTCGAACGACCGCCAGGGGGTCCTGGGCTTCGTGCTCTTTGCGATCGCCGTCGTCATCTCGGTGGCCGCGGACAGCATCAGCCGCACCGTGTTGGGCGAGACGTCCTTCAGCGCGCTCAGGAATTCGATGCCCATCATCTGCGGCATGTGCTGGTCCGAGATGACGAGGTCGAAGTCGTTGGTGCAGCAGTGCTGCAGCGCCTTGAAGGCATCGGTAAACGTTTCGATCTGCAGCGCGTTGGGCCTGCCCGGTTCCGGCAGGCCGGGCTGGCGCAGCGCGCGCTTGAGGGCGTTGAGTACGTTGACTTCGTCGTCAACCAGTAGAATGCGGCGCATTATTCCTCCTTCGGAATGGCGGGCTCGCTGGCGGCGCGGCGCACCGGCAGGGTGATGCGAAAGGTGGTGCCGCGCCCGAGCGCGGTATCGACCTCGATCTTGCCCCGGTGCTTCTGCACGATGCCGTAGGCCAGCGACAGCCCCAGCCCCGTGCCCTTGCCGATGGCCTTGGTGGTAAAAAAGGGATCGAAGATGCGCGACATG
>CAZZZQ010000888.1:0-1531 GCA_964658405.1 uncultured Sphingomonas sp. | reverse complement strand
TAGCGAAACTAAGGCATGGTCCCTGCGGGAATGACTACTGAGAAAGTTGAGGCCGCCGGACACACAGGGGAGATGCATTAAAACTGTTTTGTTTGATTATTGCCGACGAGCTGGCGCAGGAACGAACTCAAGATCAGAAGGAGGTGGTATAGCCCTTTCGGGCTCATCCTCAGGTGAGATGGATAGTCTACTGAGCGAAAGATGGTCCAGGCACGCCCCGGATCGCCCATCTTTGCGAGATCCGAGACGGCATTCGGAGCAATGTTGCGCTTGGCCGCGTCCAACATCGGTTCGGCCGCGGGTGGAACCTGAAGTGCTTTAAGAAGCTTGTAAGTGTAGGGAGCTACGACGGAGTATCTACTAATGGACTCCTTCGTAAGCCGATACTGCATGGTGTATTCGTCAAGGAACCACACGTCGGAGGCTGCGGCACAGAGACGGATGCCGAAGTCGGTATCGCATGCGTGCCCAACTTCCGCGATCGAGCGGTAGCCGATCTTACGGGCGAGCTCTGAGCTGACGAGGTAGCCATCGTTTGGAAACATGCGCGACAAGCCGGCTACGACGGGAATCGCCTGTCGACCGGAGTTAGCGGCAACACGATAGTACGCGCTGTTCAGCGACAAGGTACGTTCGTTGGCAGTCGGCTGACCGTCGTGTTCGATGAGAATCTGCTTTCCAAAGGCGGCGTCAAGGGTGGGAAGGTTCTCCCAAAGTTGGGCCATACCTGCCAAGGCGGTTGGCAGCAGCAGATCGTCGTCGTGCAGAAGGAGCAGCCGTCCTCCCTGCGCCCGTGTGAAGAGATCGTTTACGTTTTCGTTTTGGCCAAGGGAAGGGGTGTGGCGCATGTAGCGAAAACGGCCTGGATGCGATCTCTCGTACTCAGCTATGAGTCTTTCGCTGTCATCATCCGGGGAGTCGTCGCCGATGACGATCTCGAAGTCAGAATAGGTCTGCGCAAGGCAAGAGTCGACTGCTTCGGCGAGGAGAGCCCGGCGCCGGTAGGTTGGTATGCAGATCGAGATCAGCTTGTTTAGCGAATTATCCATGACCGGTATCGAATAGCTCCTAAGCTCACAGCCATAGTAACCTCGCTGCGGCGGCAGCAGTAGACCTCAGCACGATCAACGGCTTCAGATGTGCAACAGTCAGGACTCCAGATTTATACATTGATCCAAGTTCTTACGCTGGCCGCTGCAGGGAACTCTTTTCAATTTGCCACCTTTTTGCCCATGCCTTCCATTGGCACGTCCTCCTGAACAAAAGAGTCCGAGCCTGATAATGCTCCGCGGATGATGCAAAGCAAGCGGGCGGTATATGCGGAGCGGCTGAGCCGGCGTTCGAAGTCGTTCCGCGCTTGGAAGGCAAGCTCGAGATAACGTTCACGATCGGCGAAGACATCAGCGACCCAATCGGCGTAGCTTTTAGCTGGCGCGTCAAGTGGGAGCGTGCAGCCCCAACTGGGATCGACAACTGCAGAGACGCCACCGACTTTGGTTGCCGCAGTGGGCAGACCAAATGCTGCCGCTTC
>CAZZZQ010000887.1:0-1536 GCA_964658405.1 uncultured Sphingomonas sp. | reverse complement strand
GCATCCCATCTGCGGCAACTGGTATCGCAGACAGCCGATGCGGTGGTGGCCTCAGAGTATGCCGGACGACGTGGGGTGCCGGCGTATTTTCCTGCACACGTGTTTCCGCAACTGCTGCAACTGCAAGGCGATGTCGGGGCACGAGAGATGCTGCAGCAGGCGACCGCGATTGCGTTGATCGATGGCGACCTGGATATCGATACTGTGGACGACCTGAAGCAGGCAAGAGAACTTTTTGGCTAAGGCTGCGCGGCAGTGAACCAAGGTCTCCGTCGCTGCCGTCGCGTGAAAATAAAGGAACGTTCTGGCCGGTGGCGCGTCTCTTAATGTAGAGTTCAAGCGAAAAAATAGAGCTCACTCAAAAGACAGGATGGAGAGACTTTGTTTCAGGGAATTGCCAGGAAGATGTCGGGACTGATGGTGCTGCTGTCTCTGGCCGCAGCCGCGCAGACGCCGACGCAGACCCCTGTTCTGCACACGACGGTGGCGCCGCGCGAGGGGGAAGATATCGCCCGCCCATGCGAATACGAGATGGTTAAACCTCCGTCGGGCACATTGCGCGCGGCGTTTGTAGTGTTCGAGCGCGGTGCCGATGTACAGAGCCTTTACAACGATTCCGTGGTGCGGCTCTTTGCCCAGAAGCAGCACCTGGCGCTGGTGATGGCGCGGCACTGCGCTTCGAAGCAGTATGAAGATATCGACGTCGATCCGGAGAAGGGACTGGGGCGCAATCTCTTGACGGCGCTCGATCAATTTGCAGAGCAGAGTCGCCATCCGGAGTTGAAGCAGGCTCCGCTGATCGTGCTCGGATTTTCGGGTGCAGGCTCGCTGGCGGCACGTCTGACCACCTTCGCTCCGGAGCGGGTGATGGCGGCGGTGCTGGCGCATGCCGGCCAGTTCGACCCACTGGGGTTGGATACCATTCAGCACACGGCTGCGAGCGTTAAAATTCCTGAGCTGATTCTGGTGGGCTCAAAGGACGATCACGTAGGCACCCGGCGCGCCTATGACTACTTCAACCGCTACTGGCATGAGGGCGCGCCGTGGGTCTTTGTCACGCAGAACGGCGTTCCGCACTGCTGTGTCATCAATGCCAAAGATTTAATCCTGGAATGGTTGGACGCGGTGCTCAGCCTGCGGCTGGAGCCACGTAAGACGCAGATGCTTCCAGTGGATCGAAGCCATGGCTATCTGGGATATATCCAGATAGCAGAGACGGCGACGGTGGATAGCTATAAGCTGCACACGTCCGAGGTGCTTTACGCCTCCTACTACGGCGCGCACGATGACGCGATGAAGAGCGGGATTCCCGCCGGCTGGATGCCTACCAAGCATTTTGCGGAAGACTGGAAGGTCTTTGTGGCGGAACCGTTTCACCCGGCTGTCTCGTTACCCTGATGGAAGGGTGCATCGCATCGCACGCCAGCGTTTCAGATGAGTTGACGAAGAAACTCTTCGAGCAGATTGCCGGCGACCGCCGCGCGATAGTGTGCGGTGCTGCGAATATCGTCGATCGGCTGGGTCTCTGACGTGAGT
>CAZZZQ010000886.1:0-1538 GCA_964658405.1 uncultured Sphingomonas sp. | reverse complement strand
CCTACGGCACCAACAACGAGTTCGGCTTCGACTACCTGCGCGACAACATGAAGTTTGAGCTCGCCGAGTGCGTCCAGCGCGGCAACTACTTCTCGATCGTCGACGAGGTTGACTCGATCCTCATCGATGAGGCGCGCACCCCGCTGATCATCTCCGGTCCGACCGACCAGACCACCGACAAATATGCGCGCGTGAACCGCATCATCCCCTCGCTTGAGCTGGGCGAAGAGATTGAAAAGGGTGAAGAGAAGATCCTGACCGGCGACTATGTTGTAGACGAAAAGCACAAGTCCATTACCGTCACCGATGAAGGCTGGGAGAAGATTGAGGGCCTGCTTGAGATCGGCAACATCGCCGACCCTGAAAACTGGGATCTGAAGCACCACGTCGAGGTCGCGATCAAGGCGCACTCGCTCTACCGCCGCGACGTGGCCTATGTCGTTAAGGACGGAGAGGTCGTCATCGTCGACGAGTTCACCGGCCGCCTGATGCCGGGCAGGCGCTGGTCTGATGGACTGCACCAGGCCGTCGAGGCGAAGGAAGGCGTCAATATCCGCCGCGAAGACCAGACCCTGGCGACGATCACCTTCCAGAACTACTTCCGGCTCTACAAAAAACTCTCCGGCATGACGGGTACGGCGGAAACCGAGGCGGTCGAGTTCGACAAGATTTACAAGCTCGACATCGTCGTGATCCCCACCAATCGGCAGATGCTGCGTATTGAAAATCCAGACGTGGTCTTCCGCACTGCCAAGGAGAAGTACAACGCCGTTGCTGAAGAGATCGTCGAGCTGAACAAGAAAAAGCAGCCGGTGCTCGTCGGCACCACCTCGATTGAAAAGTCCGAGTTGCTGTCACAGATCCTGCAGCACAAGGGCGTCGAGCACGTCGTTTTGAACGCCAAATACCACGAGCGTGAGGCCGAGATCGTCGCCCAGGCCGGTCGCCTTGGCATGGTCACCATAGCCACCAACATGGCCGGTCGCGGCACCGACATTCTGCTCGGCGGCAATGCTGAGTTCATCGCCAAGCAGAAGCTGGCCAAGACCAAACGAGCGCGCCCGGTTGCTCTCGCCGAGGGCGCCATTCAAGCCATCGCCGAGCCTGGCATGTTCCGCTTCTACTACCAGGGGCAGGAGTTTGAGACGACCGAGCAGGAGTGGCAGAAGGCCATGGAAGCTCAGGAAGCCGAGGTAAAAGACGAGCATGCAGCGGTGATCGCGGCCGGAGGCCTGCACATTCTCGGCACCGAACGGCATGAGTCCCGCCGCATCGACAATCAGCTGCGCGGTCGGGCCGGCCGACAGGGCGACCCTGGCGCTTCGCGTTTTTACCTTTCGCTCGAAGACGATCTGATGCGCATCTTCGCGCGCGAATGGGTCTCGACGCTGCTGCAGCGCATGGGGATGGAAGAGGGTGTGCCGATTGAAAGCGGCATGATCTCGCGCCGTATTGAGGCAGCGCAAAAAGCAGTCGAGGCGCAAAACTTCGAGTCGCGCAAGCACCTGCTTGAGTACGACGACGTGATGAATAAGCAG
>CAZZZQ010000885.1:0-1540 GCA_964658405.1 uncultured Sphingomonas sp. | reverse complement strand
AACGCGCGTTGCCCATCGCTCCATTGGTCCACTCCGCGCCGGGGACCTGAGGGCGAAAGAAGCTTCTCGAATTGCCCGCACACTGACTGAAGACAACGCCACTCACAGGCTCAAACTTCGTGATGAGATCGTTCAACGACAACTGGAGAGGCTTCCGAACGGCTCCGATGACGTTCAGCCGAAACGTGCGCAGATCAACATGCGTTGGCAAGCCCGCATAGTGCCAGCGAACAAAATATGCGTCATTTGGAGTGATGTCCTTCAGGAAGTAGTGCATTGGTGTCTCAAGAAGCGGAGGCCGATCCGCCAGCATGAGCAGGTCGGTTTTCTCTGGATACCGCGCCCATGGCCTCATATCCTTCGGACCTTGACCGCGAGAATCAGGGAACCCAAGCTCGGCCAACCGCCCAAAACCGGTTGTCTTCGAGCAGGCCGTTAGGGCAGCGCTCGCACCGAGGCTGCCCATAGCTTTCAGGAAGTTCCGTCGGGCTATCGTCATGTCCACCGTCATATCGTCCGTCCGGCGCGCAGTTGCGCTGTGAAGCTAGGTGAATTGCTAATCATAGGGAGATTCGTTTCGCTCGTCCAAGAAGCTGAGCTTATCGTCTCTCTAAACACCATTTTTCCGTTGGTCGGCGGGGTTGCCGATGGAGCAGCCCGGCCGTAGCAGCTAATTCGAGTTCCGCATCATTTGCTGGGTCTTGTAATCATTTTCGACACTGGTGCGGCGAACAACCGTCAGACCATCGATGCCGAGAAGGAAAGTTGTTCCTGTGTCGTTATTCACAACCTTGTGCTTTACCTGCTTTACTGTCGCCAGCAATGTGGGATCGGACGGTGTAGCGATGTCGACGACCTGGTAATCACGGGGGATCGCACGCACATAGTCGTGAGGCTCATTCACCATTAGAAATCCGGTCTCGCCATGGGTTTCTGTCGCACCCGGATCGCTCAGACCGCTCACAACCTTGAAGGTCGGATTCTTCGCCTTGCGAAGGTCGAGAACTGCTACGCCCTTGTTGTCGCGGAAGCGAATCATCTCGGCGTGCCCGTCCAGCGGACGTACGAAGTCATACGGGCCTGGAACGGTCAATGCGGTGGACGAAACGAGTTTGATCTTCGCCGGATCGGTGACGTCAAACACGCTGAGCTTCGCACCCTGCTGCTGCTCGACATAAAGGTAGGTATTGAAGTTGTCATCCTGATAAAGGAAGAATGAATTACCGGGTGTCTGAGCCTGTTCCGGGAGGTCGTGTGGTTCCATAACGATCAAGTCGTGAGACCTGGAGCGTATCTCAGCGTGGATGGGCATCGCCATCAAGAGTACTGTGAGTGCCGTCATTCCTGCTTTGCCGATATTCGAGATCGTTGTCGTTTTCATGTGTTTCTCCTTTACAACTCTGAGTATTCGCCCCCGGTCTCGCGGGGTCCAAGCAGTAATCCTTATCCCTAATAAGCTGAACGAAACTCAACTCGCGTAAGGCAAACGCTTATCGCCAAGAAGAATTAGGTATTGGAATTTAGGAGCTACCGGAACCAT
>CAZZZQ010000884.1:0-1547 GCA_964658405.1 uncultured Sphingomonas sp. | reverse complement strand
CGCGGCAGGAAAGACCTGCTCACCATATTGCACGGTGAAGTTGGCCCCTTCGCGGACAATCTTGATCTCACCACGTGAGAGCACGCGACCGTACTGATCGCCAAGGACGGGCATCAGCACCTTGTCGCGCAGCTTCTCTTCCGCGCCGGCCCAGTCGATGTCGAAGAAGGTTGCGAAACGGCTCGATGGCCCATTTTCCAGGACATCCCACCACATGCGATTTTGCCGATCTACGGACATGTGATTTGGCACAATGTCCAGCACCTGCCCTAGCCCGAGCTTGCCCAGTTGGTCGCAGAAGGCGGAGTGCGCGATCTCCCCGCCAAGCTCCTTGTTGACGGTGTGGTGATCCACGACGTCATACCCATGCGTGGAGCCCTTGCCGGACTGCAGATAGGGCGAGCTGTAGACATGGGAGATGCCAAGGTCGCGAATATAGTCGGCCACAGCCGATGCTTGTGCAAACGTAAAGCCTGCGTGCATCTGCAACCGATAGGTCGATAGTGGCGTTCGCTGCATGCGCATTGCTGAAAACTCTCTGGGGCAAGGGTGCGCCGGCACCGTGTTCGACGAACAGTCCACACCGAGCGACCACCAATGAACGAGGCGGCACGCGACACATGAAAACTGCGCTTTCCTTCGCTTAGGTGCCTTGGTGGCGGCTCAGGTTGTTTCCAGCAGGGTCAACGAGACATCGAGTAGCGTGAAACGCCAATCCGTGCCGCGGGCGTCAGCATTTTTCTTTGGAGTGAGCGTTCTCCGTCCACGGCCCCTCTTCTCCGCTCAGGATGATGGCTGCATGCACCATGGCGAGGTGCGTGAATGCTTGCGGAAAATTCCCGACCTGCCGCTTTCCACCGGTGTCGTACTCCTCGGCGATCAGACCCAGAGGATTGCGAAGATCCAGCAATCGCTGGAAGAACGCGCCTGCCTCATCCTTGCGACCCATCAGCCACTGTGCTGCGGCCAGCCAGCAGGAGCATGCGAGAAAGACACCCTCGCCCGGCGGCAGGCCATCCACATCCGGCGTGGTCTGGTAGCGCAGGACGAAGCCATCCTGCAGCAACGCGCGCTCAATAGCCTCCACGGTGGATCGCACGCGGGGATCGCTCGCCGGCAGAAAGCCGACAAGCGGGATGCGCAGCAGCGCAGCATCCAGGTGCTTCGATCCATAGGCCTGTACAAAGCTGTTCAGCTCCTTGTCAAAGCCCTGTTCGCATACTTCGTCGTGTATTTGCTTCCGCACGCCCCGCCAGCGGTCCATGCGAGCCTCCACTTCGGCATCGCTTTGATCACCCGCTTTTTCGTAGGTCTTGATGGCACGATCAAAGGCAACCCACGACATCACCTTGGAGTGCACGAAGTGCTGCTCCGGACCACGAACTTCCCAAATGCCTGAATCCGGCTGCTGCCAGATCGTCTCCAGATATTCCAGCATGTTGACAATCATGGAGCGCACAGCGGGACGCCATGGATCATCCTGTTCCACGGGCGTGTTGACAAGCGCCGCGATCACTTCCCCGAACACGTCCATCTGCAACTGGTCG
>CAZZZQ010000883.1:0-1551 GCA_964658405.1 uncultured Sphingomonas sp. | reverse complement strand
GAAGGAGTGAAAGAGCTCGCCGACCTCGTGCCCGAGATGATGCTCGAAGGAGTCGTCACCAATGTGACCAAGTTCGGCGCCTTCGTCGACATCGGCGTCCACCAGGATGGTCTCGTGCACATCTCCGAGCTCTCGAACAAGTACATGAAGGATCCGGGTGACGTCGTCAAAGCTGGGCAGATCGTGAAGGTGCGCGTCCTCTCCGTCGAGCTCAAATCGAAGCGTATCGCCCTGTCGATGAAGACTGCCGGCGGTGTCGCCCCGGCGCCGTTCGCGAAGGCGGCCGCGAAGCCCGTACAGCCGAAACGGGCGGCCGCACCGGCGCTATCGATGGAGGACAAACTCGCCGCGCTCGGGTCGAAGTGGAAGGTTCGTTAGCAGCAACCGCACCACGAAGTGGTCGCCGCCCGCGATGAGCGCGCCGTTGCGGTTGCCTTTAGCGCTGTGTGCGAATGAACCGCGGACGCCGCTTCACCATCGCATACTGCTGCAGGATGTACGCGTCCGTCATCCCCGCTATGTAGTCGGCTACGACACGCGGCACTCCATCCGAAGCGATCTCTGCAATGTACTGGTCAGGGAGTTGGTCCGGACTAGCGGCCCAGAAATCGAAGAGCTCGGTCACGACCTCCTCGGCCTTGTCATGCTCAAGCTCAAGCTCGGGACACGTGTACAGCGTATCGAACAGATACTTCTTTTCCTGCAGACGCTCCGCTTCTACCTTCGGCGAAAATGTTGCGACGCGCGTCCGATGAGCGCGAGCCCCGGCCAGATCCGTGATCTTCGCATCCGCAAGATTAGCCCGCGTATTCGCGATCAGATCGCTCGTCAGCGTATTCTGCATCAGTTGCAGCGCCTCGTTGAACAAATACTTTTCTTCAATCGTCGGATGCTCATGCTGCACCTTCTGAAAGCAGCGCGCCAACACTTCCACATGCTTGGTAATGTGCGGAACCTCGAGCAGGCCAGACTCAACCCCGTCGTCGAGGTCGGCCGTGAGATACGCAATTTCGTCGGCAAGATCGATAATCTGCGCTTCAAGTGGAGGGAACTGCCCCAAGAAGTAGGGTGCCAGCTCCGGATTCTTTTCCTCCGTGTAGTCCCGCGAATGTTTGACGATCCCCTCACGCACAGCCAGCGTCAAGTTGAGTCCGCGATGCGCCGCATAGCGCTGCTCAAAGTGCTCGCAGATGCGCAGCGCATGCAGGTTGTGGTCGAAGCGCAGGCCATGCTGCTGCAGGCATCGGTCCAGTGCGCGCTCCCCCGCATGTCCGAACGGCGGGTGGCCTATGTCATGCACCAGCGCAAGCGCCTCCGCCAGGTCTTCGTTCAGGTGCAGCGCCTCTGCGACCTCGCGCGCAATCTGCGCCACCTCCATCGTGTGCGTCAGGCGCGATCGAAAGTGATCGGAGGCACGCGAGGTAAACACCTGCGTCTTCCCGGCCAGGCGCCGAAAAGCCCGCGCCTGCACAATTCGTTCGCGATCGCGCTGGAAGGCCGTGCGGTGCGGGTGCGGCGGGGCAGGGAAGTCTCGCGTGGTGAGATGCTCGT
>CAZZZQ010000882.1:0-1552 GCA_964658405.1 uncultured Sphingomonas sp. | reverse complement strand
CGCGAAGGCGATTCAGCATCGCACTGGAGGGTACGCCGTCGTAACGCGAGGGGCCAAAGGTTCGCTGGTCTGCGGACCGGGATCCCAGCTTCTCGAGATACCCGCTTCGCCGCCGGTACAGGTGGTCGACACCACCGGTGCCGGAGATGCCTTCACAGCGGCCCTCGCTATCGCGCTTGCCGCCAGACACGATATCGTCAGCGCCGTTCGTTTCGCCAGCTCCGCAGGCGCCTACGCCGTCGGCATCGAGGGCGCCGTGCCCGCACTCCCGAATCTCAGCGACATACAGGCCGTCGAATACTTGCTCCTTCACCGACCCCAGAAAGAGAAGCCCACACCGTGACGGACGCGACCACCCTGCCCACTACTCTCAATCCAGCGCAACTTGCACCCTATATCCAGCACACCAAAATCGAGCTCGGATCCACCAAAGAGGAAATGATCGCGCACGCTCACGAGGCCGCCACATACGGATTCATCGCCGCCATGGTGCCAGCATCGTGGGTGCCCCTGGTGGTCGCCGAGCTTCGTGGAACTGGCATCGAGATCGCCTCAGCTCTCGATTTCCCTACGGTTGGCCTCATGACAAGCAAAGGGAAAGCAGCTGAAGCTGCAGAAATAGCGCGGTTAGGTGCAACACAACTCGACATAGGAGTGCAGGTGGGCTGGCTAAAAAGTGGCATGTACGCCGAGTTCCGCGAGGACATAGCTGGAGTTGTCCGCGCATCCGGGATACCCGTGAAAGTGATGCTCGAACTTCCGAGGCTCACCGATGCCGAGAAAAACGCCGCCGTCGAACTTGCCATGGACGCAGGCGCGGCCTTTTTGAAAAACGCCTCCAGCGGCACAGTTGAAGTTGCGAATCCGGACAGCATCCGATTCCTCGTCGAACGGGCCCGCCCCGGCGTGCTCGTGAAAGCGTCCGGATCGATCAAAAGCTACCCGCAGGCCGTTGCGCTTCTCAAAGCCGGTGCCGTGCTCCTTGGAACAAGTGCCGGAATCTCGATCATCTCCGACACCGGCGACGACACCACCTCGAGCTACTAGCGCGTGTTTCTGTCGTCGACGCTCGTCAAGGAGATCAATGGACGGCTTCGCCGAAAGACCGGGAATGTTCGAGCGGCCGATGTGCTCGATAACTGCGGTGTGAGAACCACCTGCCGTCTTTAGCTGCAATACCCACTTCTCGAACAGACAGACGCTAGTCGCTCGTTCACGGTACAACGATCCCCGTACAACGACCCTCTCCGCTTCCGATTGCGCGAAGCGGGAACCCACCAGCCGGATGGCGTGCTTGCGGATCAATAAGGAAGCGTAGATACTTCGCGTCATCTGGCACGCTTTTCACTATTGGAGTGGCGTGGAGCTGGGTCGCGCTGAGGAGCACGACAAGAGTGTCAACGCGTCACGTTAGCTGGGAATTCTTTCGGTAGCAGACTTACTGCGACTGAACGGACGGTGAGAGCGGCGAGAAGGATGACCGTCCCGGCGAGCCCTGCTACGACGGGCCAATTGAGTGTAGGAAGCGGCGTGCCGAGGAGCACTTGTCCGA
>CAZZZQ010000881.1:0-1555 GCA_964658405.1 uncultured Sphingomonas sp. | reverse complement strand
GTGTACGATGCGCCGCATAACAATCATCTATAGCGCCGATAGTTTTGTCGAATGCTGTGGGCTGTCGTTGCCGTCATTCTGAGGCATAGCCGAAGAATCCCCGCATTCGGTCATACAGCCGGGGAGGCCAAGTTGCGCGGGAACGAAATGCGGGGATTCTTCCCCTTCGCTGGGCTCCAGGTCAGAATGACGGCTTTGGAGGCCTGGGCCGATTTAAAGAAAATTCAAAATATGAGTGCGAACGCATCACATTTTATGAATCCCTTGTGCTATATTTGCGTCTATAGAGATGTGAGGCCGAGAGCCCCGCTCCAGCCCACCTCAAATTTCTTCTTAGGAGAGTTGTTATGACCACGATGACTCGGTTCGTTCCTTTGCGCAGCACCTTCAACGAGATGGCAGCCCTGCAGGACCGTCTCAACTCGATCTTCAGCGAGTTCGCACGTCCGGCCGTCGGCGAGAACCAGGCGGAAGGCGCCCCGGCTATGGGTAGCTTCGTCCCGGCAGTCGATATCTACGAGGACGCCCAGGCGCTGGTGTTGCATCTCGAAGTCCCCGGTGTGAAGCAGTCCGATCTGGATATTCGGTTGGAGAATCAGACACTTACGATCAAAGGCGAGCGTAAGCTCGAAAACACCTCGAAGCAGGAGAACTTCCACCGCATCGAGCGCCGTTTCGGCAGCTTCGTCCGCACCTTCACTCTTCCGCAGTCGGTCGATACGGAAAACATTACAGCTGCGTACGACGCGGGAGTGTTAACCGTGACGCTCGCCAAGAAGGCCGAAGCGCAGCCCCGCCAGGTGAAGATCGAATTGACTGCACCCGGTCGTGAACCCGGACGAGAGAACGGTGCGGCCACGATTCAAGGTTCGTAACGCGTAAGGCGAGTAAGGTCGCAAGAGGCAGAGGTTGGCGACGGGCGGAGACTTTCGGTTTCCGCCCGTCCGTCTATTCAGCCAGAGCGATTCCAGGATCGGCGTTCAGGAAGAGTACTCGCGCGAGGACGATGAGGAGCAGGGGTTCAGCAAGCCATAGGGTTTTGTTCCCAAGGTGCGGTGCTCCCCATGCGCCCGCCATAGCTCCCAGCAGAAAGTATCCGCAGATGAAAAAGAGCTTTCGCGCTTTGGCAGCCTCGCTTCGGCGCAGATCGGGGTCGGAGTCGAGGAACTGGTTCACGGTCGCCTCCGCTGCGGTGCGAAGGTTGCCGGTGATGAACGTGGAGTTGTAGGCGAAACGTCCTACTTGCCGGAAGGTGGAGACTTGAAATGCCGAGGTGAACGAGATGATGGCGGTAAAGGTCATCTCCGGAAAAGACAGTGGTAGCAGACCGGCGGCGAAGAGTACGACCATCTCCAGCGCAAGGACCGCGATCGAGGCGTGGAACAGGGGCAGAATGCGGAGGAACCGGGACGCGACGACCCCGGCGATGAAGCAGAGAATCGGCACCATGTGACGGGCGGCCTGCATCCAGTCATGGGAGAAGGTGCTGATGCCAAGAAGGATCACATTGCCGGTCATCGCATTCGCGAAGACATGACCGTGCAGGGTATAGACG
>CAZZZQ010000880.1:0-1556 GCA_964658405.1 uncultured Sphingomonas sp. | reverse complement strand
GCCGGCCGCGACCACTCCCCATCGGACGCGCCTCTTTCTGAAGGACGGCAGTTATCAGATCGTCATGAGCTATCGCGTTAAAGGCGATCGTGTTCTCTTCATCAGTGCGGAGCGCGGTGGAGTGGAAGAGGAGATTCCAGCCGCGCTGATCGACTTCGACGCAACCCATCGCTGGGAGCAGCAGCACACCGCCGGTGGCGCCGATGCAAACGGCCAGAGCGCGCCTCCGCCAATCGATCCCGAGCTTCTGAAAGAGGAAGAGGAGCGCAGGACACTGACGCCGGAGGTCATGCCCGACCTCCGCCTGCCCGAGCAGGATAGTGTCCTCGCGCTCGACACCTTTCGCGGAACGCCGGAGCTTGTCCCGCTGACGCAGTCCTCCGGCGACCTGAATCAAACGACGTCGCACAATATCCTTCGATCCGCGATCAACCCGATGGCCAGCTCGCACCAGATCGTGCAGCTTCGAGGGGAGAAGGCCGCGGTGCAGCTCCACGTCGACCAGCCCGTTCTTTACCTGAGAGTGGGCGACGAATCGGGCATCAGGACCGGTGGAACTCCGCTGACCGTCGATACTCACGGGGCCTCCGCCGCCCAGGCGAGCAGCTCCGGCGCGTCGACTGAGAGCCAGTACGTGATTGTGCAGGTCGATGTTCGCCAGGGCGCACGCGTGGTGGCAAGCTTCAACGTCAGCCGGCTGGGCGAGATTCGCCAGCAGGAGGATCTCGTCGAGACGACGACCGAGGTCCTTCCCGGAGGTCACTGGATGAAGGTGACACCACGCAAGTCGCTTGGATTTGGAGAGTTTGCCCTGATTGAAGTGATCTCACCGAAGGAGATCAACCTCGGTGTCTGGGACTTCGGTGTCCATCCAACGGCGCCTGAGAATCGCGATGCACGGAAGCCGGAGCCGAGGCGTCCCGTCAACCTCGATCGCCGTTCGCCGGACTAGTGCCTACGCCCCACCGACGCGGCGCTTCTCCGCAAGGCGGATCTCCGGTTTACTCTCGGCGATCGCCACTTTGTCCATGACCAGACCGAAGCCTGCCACCGCTACATTGTTGCGGGTGGTGTTCTTTGCCTCATACATCATCGTGTCCGCGGAGCGGAGGATGGCATGGACGGTATCGCCATCTTCGGGAAAGGTCGCCAGGCCGAAGCTTGCGAAGATGCCGAGCGAAAGGCCGTCTCCTTCAAGGAAGCGAGCCTTACGAAGCTGGTCGCACAGCCCCATCGTCATGGTCATCGCCGCTTCCTTGCCGAGATTTGGCAGCAGTGCGACAAACTCATCACCACCGTAGCGGAAGGCCGCATTGGCCGGACCCAGGCAGCGCTTGATCAAGCTCCCGACTTCAGCGAGAAGCCGCGTTCCGCTCTGATGCCCATGGGTGTCATTCACAACTTTGAAGTGATCGAGGTCCAGGAAAAGAAGGCTGAACTGATGTTTCCGCCCTGCAGCCGCGCTCAATATCTGATCGTCCAGCATGTGATACAGGTGTCGAGCATTGAAGAGGCCGGTGCAGTCATCCGTGATGCTTAGCTCCTGAATCATCTTC
>CAZZZQ010000879.1:0-1568 GCA_964658405.1 uncultured Sphingomonas sp. | reverse complement strand
CGGAAGGACTGCCGCTAAAGGTCAGCGCATTCGCGGTCGTCAGGCTGATGTCGCCCTTGCCGGCGCTCAGCGCGACATGAGCCGCGCCGATCGTCAGCGGCTCGACGCCAAACTCATTCGTCAGGACGACCCGCAGCAGCGGCCCGGCCATCGACGTATGGACGATCTCGCGATACGTCATGTCCGTCCCGCCAAACCTGCCGTCGCTGTTCGCAGCGGCCACGGGCGAGGCCGCCCAGGTCCCGACCCAGTGGTCAGGCAGTGACTTCTTAGCGTGCGCGGCAGGGCTGAACAGGCAGCAGCACAGCGCAACGAGAGCGCACAGAGTAAGGCAGGGGCGGCGGGGAGTATGAAGCATTCAGTCCTCTTGAATCTGCAAAAATTTCTCGCGTATGAAGTCGCTCAACGCCTCCATCTTACCGCTGTTTCGCAGTCGTATCGCCGTTCACGTATAGTGGCGATGTTCGCTATGGCTGCCGATCAGAGACAGGCGACGCCAGAAGCAAAGTTCTAAAGGGGAATTGCTGACGATGAAACTTGCACAGGGTATTCTGCTTGCTATGACAACCGCACTCACTGCGCAGGGCGCTGTAACGAAGGAGCCGTTCGGGACCACTCCGGATGGTCATGCTGTCGAAATCTACACCTTGAAGAGCGACGCCGTTGAGGCCCGCATCATGACCTACGGCGCACGGATCGTCTCCATCAAGACCGCCGACAAGGATGGCAAGGTCGCCGACGTGGTGCTCGGCTACGACTCGCTCGAAGGCTACCTCGGCGATGGCAAGACCTACTTCGGAGCCATCGTCGGCCGCTACGGCAACCGCATCGCCAAGGGCAAGTTCTCGCTCGACGGCCAGGAGTACACGCTGCCCCTGAACAATGGCGCCAACTCGCTCCACGGCGGAACCGTCGGCTTCGACAAGCTGGTCTGGACCGGCAAGGAGATTCCCGAGGGCGTCGAGATGACGCTCGTCTCGAAGGCCGGCGACCAGGGCTACCCGGGCACGCTGACCGCACACGTCCGCTACACGCTGCACCATGGATCGCTGAAGATCGACTACAGCGCCTCGACGGACAAGGATACGGTCGTCAATCTGACCAACCACTCCTACTTCAACCTCTCGGGCGCGGACTCCGGCCAGGGCTCGATCCTCGGTGAAGAGATTATGCTCAATGCTGCGAAGTACACCCCGGTCGACTCCGGCCTGATCCCGACCGGCGAGCTCGCTCCAGTCGCCGGAACCCCCTTCGACTTCACCCACTCGACGGTGATCGGGGAGCGGATCGACCAGCCGAATGAGCAGTTGAAGCTCGGCGGCGGCTACGACCATAACTGGGTCCTGAACGGTGCCAACGGCGTCGAGAAGACCGCAGCCAAGGTCATCGATCCGCAGAGTGGCCGTGTCCTGACCGTGACGACCACCGAGCCCGGCGTGCAGTTCTACACCGGCAACTCGATCGGCGGACCGCTGCAGGGCAAGAGCGGCGCGGTCTACGTGAAGAACTCCGGCTTCTGCCTGGAGACGCAGCACTTCCCGGACTCGCCGAATGAACCGAGCTTTCCT
>CAZZZQ010000878.1:0-1568 GCA_964658405.1 uncultured Sphingomonas sp. | reverse complement strand
CAGCGCCTCAGTGCAGGCACTGGTGGCACAGCTGCGCGCCGCGAAGGTCGCTATCGACAGCAAGCCGGATGAGCCCTTTGGCAAAACCATCGCGACCCTTTTCGAGGCGGTGGCCGAGGAGCACCTCATCCAGCCGACGATCATCTACGACTTTCCAGTCGCGGTCTCGCCGCTCTCGAAGAACAAGCCGGACGAGCCGGACTGGGTCGAACGTTTTGAGTTCTACATCGGAGGCTTTGAGGTCGGCAATGCCTTCTCTGAGCTGAATGATGCGAGCGAACAGCGGCGGCGCTTCGAGCAGCAGCTTGCTGAGAAGGCGCGAGGCGACGACGAGGCCCATGCCATGGATGAGGACTATGTGCGGGCTCTCTCCTACGGGCTGCCGCCGACCGCAGGCGAGGGCATCGGCATCGATCGGCTCACGATGATACTGACCGGAGCACGCTCGATCCGCGATGTCATTCTTTTCCCTCTGCTGCGTCCCCAAAACGACTGACCCTAGTCGCCATTCTTAACTAAAGGCTTGAAAGACCTCTTCAGCGGAGTCGGGGGTGAACTCCACCCGGTTCCGCCCGTTCTGTTTGGCCAGATAGAGAGCCTCGTCGGCCGCATGCACCACAGCCTCCAGGTTGCGATGTCGCTCGGTCAGCGAGGCCACTCCGAACGAACAAGTCACATGCAGAACATGCTCGCCGTGTCGGAAGGGGCGTGAGGCAATCGCGGAGCGCACCTCTTCCAGCCGCGCAATGGCATGGGCCTGGTCGAGCCCCGGAATGCCCACCAGAAGCTCTTCCCCACCGTACCGGCCAACCGCATCGCCTGGGCGTAGCGTCTCTCGAAACCGTTCCGCGCACTCGCGCAGCACAGCGTCGCCGACGGTATGTCCGTAGTTGTCGTTGATCGATTTAAAGTGGTCCAGATCGGCCATGATCACGCTGAGCGGGCTTCCGGTTTCAAGAGCGCTGCGCCGCATGCGGCCAAGCACATCAAAAATGGCGGATCGGTTGAGCAGCCCGGTAAGTGCGTCGCGACGGGCTGTCTCTACCAATTCGGTCTGCGCCCGCTCCAATTCGTCTTTCTCAGCAAGCAGTTGGGCGGTCTGCCGGTCGACCATTTTCTTCAAAGTCGCCTCGCTTGCCTTCAGCTGCCGCATGCTCAGCTCCCAGCCGAGCGCAACCAGCAGCAGCAGCGCGATACAGGCAATGATCTTGGTCCGGTCGCGCCGGTACCAAGGCGGAAGCACAGTAAATGGATAGTCGATCTGCGCGGAAACGGCATGCACTCGCTGATCCAGAGCCTGCACGCTGAGCGTGTAGTCACCGACCGGCAGGTCTGAAAAATGCAGCGTGCCAGAGGAAGAGCTCTGCCATACATCGTCGCGGCCCAGCAGACGATAGCGGAAGACCACCGCGCGTGGGCGCTGATAATAGGTCGAAAAGAGCGCTACCGACAGTTCGGGGGCTCGCAGATTAAAGCTCTCATGCACACCGGGTACCAACGCCTGACCATTCAGACGAACATCCTGCACGCTGATCTCCGGAGCGCCGACCTGGAACAGGACCTTCGGA
>CAZZZQ010000877.1:0-1569 GCA_964658405.1 uncultured Sphingomonas sp. | reverse complement strand
ATGGTCAGGCCGCTGCGCAGCTTGTTGGCTCGCAGGGTGTCGAGCGCCATCTTTACTGTCTCTTTCAGATCGTCGATACGCATGGCTTATGGCCTCTCCCGGTCCCGGTTATACGTCTGCCCGCAGCGCCACGATCGGGTCGAGCATCGCGGCCTTGCGTGCCGGATACACCCCGAAGAAGACGCCTGTTGCGGTCGCCATCAGAAGGCCCACGATCACGCTCCAGAGCGCGATCGACGAGGGAAAGCCGATCAGCAGGGTGACGATTTCGGCGACGCCGATGCCGCCGAGCACGCCGAAGACACCGCCCACCAGGGCCATGGTTCCCGACTCGATCAGGAACTGCATCAGGATGTCCTTTGGCCGCGCGCCGAGCGCCTTGCGGATGCCGATCTCGCGGGTCCGCTCGGTCACGCTGACCAGCATGATGTTCATGATGACGATGCCGCCGACGATCAGCGAGATCAGCGCGATCGCGCCGGCGACGACGCCGAAGGACGACGTCAGCGTGCTGGCGAAGCCGACGAGGGTGTTGTTTGTATCCAGCTCAAAGGACTGCGGCGCATCCGGCGCGTCGTGGCGGCGGGAGCGCATCAGGACGCGGACCTCGTCCGCTGCGGCCTCGAGCGGTGGGCCGGCCGAGGCCGCCTTTATATAGATGGTGACGGTCTTCGCGGTGCCGTAGCTCTTCTGGAAGGTGGTCAGGGGGACGCCGACCCAGTTGTCCTGGCTGGCCCCGAAGGTGCTGCCCTGCTTCTCGCTGACGCCGACCACGGTGTAGGGCACGCCGTCGACGCGGAGCTCCTGGCCGATGGGGTCGAGCCCGGGGAGCAGATGATCGACGATGTCGGTTCCGATGATGCAGACGTGCGAGCCGTGCTCCTCATCGGCGTCGGTAAAGTCGCGGCCCTGGGTGATGTTGAGGTTCTGGAGCGAGGGCATCTGCCAGGTGTAGCCGCGGATCTGGGTGTCAGTGACCGACTGGGTCCCGTGGACGACCTTGCCGACCGTCGCCTGCTGGGCGCCCATGCCGGTGCAGCGCTTGCAGTTGTCCATGACGTAGCGGTAGTCCGGGAAGAGGATATCCTTGCGCTTCTGGAAGCGGACATAGTCCTCGGCGCTGGTGATGAGCTGCGGCATCTTCGAGACGGTGAAGACGTCCGCGCCGTAGCTCGAAAACTTTGTCGAGATGAAGGCGTTGGCGCCGTTGACGAGGGTGACGACGGCGATCACGCTGGCGACGCCGATCACGATTCCGAGGAGCGTCAGGACCGACCGCATCTTGTTCGACCAGAGCGACTGTAGCGCGAGCTTAAGACCTTCGATCAGTTCCATGGTGTTTGCGTTCTCTGCGGTGTGATGAGAGTAGCAGTCGGCACCTGCCAAAAGCGAGCAACTTCGCAGTTCCTGCGACCCGGTCAACCGTGACCAAAGGGTCTTTTGATCCTGCCTGCGATACACTTGAGGTGCAGGCGGCTGGATGATCGCTGCCGTCTTCGTCGCAAGACGTTTGACGGGGGAGGAAAGTCCGAACTCCGCAGGGCAGTGTGCCGGATAACGTCCGGGACG
>CAZZZQ010000876.1:0-1572 GCA_964658405.1 uncultured Sphingomonas sp. | reverse complement strand
AATCCTCAATCTTCTGGAACTGCCCGACAACTGAAGGTGCCGGCGGCGCTGTTTGCGCAGCGACGACGCACGGCAAAGCCAGCGCCGCGGCAAGAACTGATTTGGCACATCGCATACGTGTCGTTATATTACTCAGGTCCCCACCCGGTCGCGACCCGCCCTCTATCCTTATGATGGTCTTGCCGGACCGTGTTGCCCCAGTGCTTCCAGCCGTTCGCGTGGAGACCGCCAGATGAAGCCAGCTGCCAAAAATCTTGTTCCCACGGCACCCACCCCGGGCGTGCTGCCCCCAGACCTCGAACTTACCGAACTGCTCGCCGCCACCACGACCGAAAGCGGGCACAACCTGCTCGCATTGGTCGACGAAAAGCCGGCCCTGTTCGTCTTCCTGCGCCACTTCGGCGATGCCTTCACCCGCGAAACCATACACGACGTCAGCAAAGCCGCAGCCTCGCTCGACAAACGCGGCGTCCGGGTCATCTTTATCCACATGGCTGCGCCCGAGCGAGCGCGCCCCTTCTTTGAGCGCTATGGCCTCGGCACCGTCGAGCGCGTCTCCGACCCCTCCATGCGCCTCTACACTGCTCCCGTCTTCCACCTGCTCAAGTCCACCGTGCTGCCCCACTTCTTCGGCGCACGCGCTTACTGGAAGCTCGCCAAGCGTGCCCTCTGGCGCTACGGCGTTGGCTCCGCTGGCAAGGAAGACTCCACCCAGCTGCCCGGCGTCTTCTTCATCAAGAACCGCGCCATTCACCGCGCCTTCCGCCACAAATACCTCGGCGATCGCCCCGACTACGGCCTCTTCGGCGTCTAGCAACAGCCAAGACCTCCCCGTCGCCGACCATCGGGGAGTGCCACCCAGGCCCACCCTCCACGCAAAAAGCCGCGGAGCGCCCGGCAGCCGCGGAGCCTGTTTTCCAAGTTATCCAGCACCCGCCAGCTCCTCGGTGGAAAAACTCCCGCGTACCCTTGAGCAGTATGGCGACGACACCCAACATCCAGTTCGAGCGGGGCCTGCCCGCTGCCATTGACGCCGAGCGCTCCATCCTGGGCGCCATCCTGCTCGATAACCACCTCTACAACGAGGCGGCCGAGCGCGTCGTCATGGACGACTTTGCGCTCGACCAGCACCGGCGTATCTACATGCGCATGGCCGAGCTGATCGACGGCGGCCGCGCGGTCGACATCATCACCCTGCGCGACATCCTCTCTCAGCACAAGGAGATCGAGGCGGTCGGCGGTGTCGCCTACCTGGCCTCGCTTACGGAGAACCTTCCCCGCCGCCTGTCGATTGAAGAGTACGTCCGCATCGTCAAGAACAAGAGCCTGCTGCGCCAGCTCATCCTCGTCTGCTCCGAGGCCATTACGCAGGCCGCCGACCAGAGCGATGACGCGCTCGATGTGCTCAACTCCGCCGAGTCCAGGCTCCTCGAGGTCACCGAGCACGGCGTCCAGCGCGGCTTCGCGTCCATCCCGGAAATCGTCCGAGGCTCCTTCGGCTCCATCGATCAGCTCTTCGCCGAGGGCCATCGCGAGGTCACCGGCCTCGCCACCCACTTCACGGAGTTCGAC
>CAZZZQ010000875.1:0-1577 GCA_964658405.1 uncultured Sphingomonas sp. | reverse complement strand
CTTCCAAGGCGCGCTTTTCCGTATAGGTATGGGCCACGGTATTGCGGGCGTCTCGAAACCTGCGGAAAGCTGGCCATCCGCTCCGCACGATCCCAAGTTCGTCGGCACGGCGAATCATGGTTTGGAAACCGATCTCCGGCACTTCGTCGGGCTTGAGAGATTCGAGCTCGACGTATCGTTTGATCGCCTGGACGGCAAGCTCATAGACGATCAGGAAGTGCATCACCACGGAATCGCGGTTGGCACGGCGTCCAGGCTCCTCGTCATATTCCAACAGAGCAAGCTTCATTTGGCTGAGCGCCTGCGAGAGGAAGGAGAGGTCCAGACGATTCAGTCCGCTCATGCAGAGACCTCATGGGCGAGTTGGGATTCGAGAGCAGCGGCGTAGGGTGCGATCAGGTCTTGAATGGAGGCGTCCAGATGTACGTTTTCGTAGGAGACGGAGAGTCTGCTGCCGCCGGTGACGCCGATATGCTGGGCGAAGACGGAGCCGGTCTCTTCTTCAGTGATCTTCTCGATGCGTTCAAAGTCGCCCGGCTTGCAGGTCATGACGACGGTTGAGGCGGTCTCGCTGAAGAGGTCCAGAAGCTGACGGACGCTGCTGGTGGAGTTGTGCGAGAAGAGGGTTGCGCCGATGCGATGGCGGAACATGGATTTAGCCAGGGTGACGGCCAGTCCACCGTCCGAGACGTCGCTGGCGGAGAGCGCGATGCCCTCGGCGGAACAACGCTGGAGCACACGATGCAGGGCGTATTCATCCTGCAGATCGAGCAGCGGCGGACGGCCCCAGCAGGAGCCGAGCAAGGTCTTGGCGAAGTCGCTGGAGCCGAACTCGACCAGCAGTGCGTCGGCGCGGCGCTCGGCCATGGAGGACGCTCCCATGAGCAGGATGATGTCGTCGCCGGCCTGCTGGAAGCTGCTGGGGACGGACTTGGTGACGTCGTCGATGATTCCGACAATGCCGAGGACCGGGGTGGGATAGATGCCTTCGCCGCGGGTCTCGTTGTAGAGCGAGACGTTGCCTCCGGTGACCGGGGTTCCGAGGGCGATGCAGGCCTCGGCGATGCCGTCGATGGCGTTGGAGAGCTGCGCCATGATCTCCGGCTTTTCCGGATTGCCGAAGTTGAGGCAGTTGGTAGCGGAGACGGGTGTGGCACCGGTGCAGGCGACCTTGCGGGCGGCCTCGGCGACGGCATGCATCGCGCCGAGTTTGGGGTCGAGGTAGCACCAGCGACCGTTGCCGGCGAGGGCCATGGCAAGGCCGCGCTCGGGCTTGCGGGCGGGGGTGGCGGCCTGCATGGCGACTTCACCGCGGGGGGTCGATTCGGCGATCAAGTCAGTGACTTCGGCGAGCAGGCCGGGGTGCTTGCCGGTGCCCTTGATGCGCATGACTCCAGCTTCTCCGCCGGGGCCTTGCACGGTGTTGGTCTGGACCATGGAGTCGTACTGCTCGAAGACCCAGCGCTTGTCGCAGATGTTGGCCGAGGCCAGCAGATGCTTGAGGTCGGCGGTGTAGTCGCGGGGCTGCTTCAACGCTTCGAGAATGTGGGCGGGCGGGTCTTTAGGGAGGGGCGGGT
>CAZZZQ010000874.1:0-1585 GCA_964658405.1 uncultured Sphingomonas sp. | reverse complement strand
CTTGCGCGCATCCCAATACTGCTGTGCCAGCGAGGTTGCGATCTTCGTCTCGGTGGCTGGTACGGTCCCGGTCACAACCGCGCAGGCCGTCGACCTTGGCTCATCCGCCCAGACATAGCCGACCAGCATCGATACATCGAGGATGCCCGGCTCCTTGTTCAACGCGGGAAGCTGCGCCCACAGTCGCTTGCCCGGCTGCCACTCCGTGCTGCTGCGCTCGCCCGGCATCAGCACCGGAATCGGCGCCCACACGAGGGTTGGGCGGATATTCTCCTTCAGGCAGTGCAGCAGCATGGAGCACGCACGCTGCATCGTCTCGGTCCGGTCAATATGCGGCGCGGTCCGAAATGCAGAGAACATATCGATGTTGTCGATCACACGCTGGCTTACATTTCCATGCAGATCATAGCTGGCGGAGAGCAGGCACGCCGGCCCGACCACGCGCCGCGCGGACTCCATCCAGTCGCCCTCCGCATCCTCCATCCCGTCGACGAACATCGCTCCATGCATCGGCAGAAATAGACCGTCCAGTGGAAGCAGTGCCGTGATCCGCTTGAGAAAATCAGCCTTGATCGACTGGTAGGTCGCAAGCTCCACCGGTCCACCCGGGGTCGCCTGCGCAACGACCGTTGGCAGGAAGGGGATCGGGTAGTCCTTCAGAAATGCGAAGCGGGCAGACTGCGACAGCGCCGCATCAGTGAGGATCTCAAAGTCCTGCGTCCGCGTTCGAATTCGGCTGTACGTGCTGCACTCGATGCCGATCCCGCCAAAGGCGATCCTCGGCTGCTTCGTTCCGCTCGCAGCGTCAGCCAGACTAAATCGTGAAAGCGATGCGCCGAGCGTGGCTGCACCCGCACTTCTCAGGAAAGACCGTCTTTGCATTGAATCTCCAACAGACTAGATACGGCAGGCCCTCAGTCGAGAGCCTGCCGCCAAGCTCGTACTACTCTAAAAAACGAATCGGCCCGCGAACTGAATCAGGCGAGGGTTGTAGGCGTTTGCCGTGCTTGAGATTGTGCCAAAGGCAGCATTCCCAAGCGAGAAGTTCGGGAATGCAAACTGGGCCGTGTTCAGCACGTTGAAGGCCTCCGTGCGGAACTCAAACCGGACCCGTTCCGTCAGCGGGAAGCTCTTGAAGAGGGAGAGGTCGACCCGCTGCAAACCGGGTCCATAGATCTGGTCGCGCCGCGTATTGCCGACCACGCCGCCGACCTGTCCCTGAAAGGCCGCTGTATTGAACCATTTCGTCACGCTGGGACCATTGATCTTTGCGCTCGCTATCTGGTTCGGGCGATCCGTATTGGCGGTGCCCGGCCGCGTCCCGGAGCGGTTCGCGATATTTGTCACTGAGAAGGGAAGTCCCGTGTTCCACACTACGAGACCATTCGCCTGCCAGCCTTTTACAAGGACCCCTTTGAAACCGTGCAGGCCTTGCCCGAAGGGAAGGGAGTAGTTGAAGGTCCCCGCAAAGCGATTGCGAATATCCAGATTTGAGTTGCCATACTCGAGCGTGGACACCTGCGACGGAACTGATCCAAAGCCGTCGCCACCGTCGTTACTGATCGCCTCCGAATCATCAAGGCCG
>CAZZZQ010000873.1:0-1595 GCA_964658405.1 uncultured Sphingomonas sp. | reverse complement strand
GCTGACCCCAAGGTCGATGCGGCTAAGCTGGCGATCAAGAAGGGTAGTCTGTGCGCTGGCGCTGGCGACGGTGCATACGGCGAGGGCACAAAGCAGGGCACGGCACAGGTACGACGGGCGGAACACGTTCGGCATGAAGAACAGACTCCCTTGATCGAAACTACGGATACAGCGTCTAGTCTACTCTGTTCCGGGCCTGATCCCGCCGCCGGAACGGCCTGAATCACGCCTTGAGAGCAGCCGGAGTCACGATCAGGAGCAGACCGTCGACCGCCTGGACGCGTACCTCGGAGCCCTCGGGCAGCATGGAGACCGGCTCCCCGAGCGTCGCCTGCCAAAGCTCCCCGCGAATCTCGATCTGGCCGGAGGGATTGAGCGGTGTCTTCGTCACACCCACACCACCGATCATCGTCTGCGGTCCTAGCAGGATCTTGCCCCGGCGGGCGCGCATCGCAATCCAGCCCAGCCCGAAGGAGATCGCACCGAAGCCCAGTCCGGCACCGATTGCCATTGCCAGGTGAACGCGCAGCTCGGCGATCGGCCCGTCGACCAGCGTGGCCAGTCCCAGCACCAGCGCGATCGTCCCGGCAAAGGCGAGTACGCCGTGGCTGGTGAACTTTGCTTCGAGCACAATCAGGATGAACGCGGCCAGCAGCAGCGCGACGGCCGTGTGGCGGATCGGCAGCAGGTTCAGGCCGAAGACGCCGAGCAGGAGCAGCAGCGTTCCGACCGCACCCGGTACGATCGTTCCCGGCACGTTGAACTCCAGGTAGATCAGCAGGCCGCCGATGACGAGCAGGAAGACCGCCAGGTCGGGGCTGGTCAGACTGCTCAGCAGCCGCTCTCGCGTCGAAGGGTTGAAGGCGACGATCTTTGCCCCGGCAAGATGCAGCGTCGTCATGCTGCCATCGAGGCGCCTGATGGGCTTGCCGTGGATCGCGGCGAGCAGGGCAGTATCGTCCGGCGCAACCAGGTCGATCAGCTTCAGCCGCAGCGCCTCGGTGTCGCTGTAGGACTTCGAGTTGCGGACGGCATCCTCCGCCGCCTGGCTATTCCGTCCCCGCCGGTCGACATAGGAGCGCAGGAAGGCCGCCGCGTCGTTCTCGATTTTTTCTTTCAGGATCGGATCGAGCTGCTTGCCTTCGACGATCGGATGAGCCGCGCCGGCGTTTGTGCCTGGCGCCATTGCTGCCACATCCGCTGCTTCGAGAATGAAGAAGCCTGCCGAGCCCGCCCGGCTGCCCGAAGGCGAGACGTAGACGATGACCGGGACAGGCGAGCGCTCGATCGCGGCTACGATCGTCCGTGTCGAATCGAGCAGGCCGCCGGGTGTTCCCAGCGAGATCAGCACCGCGGTCGCATGCTGATCCGCCGCAGCCTGCAGGCCTCGCTGTATATAGTCCGCTGTAATTTGCTGGACGGTGTCGTGCAGGGTGAGCCGAAGCACGGTCTGCGCCCGGAGCGCAGGCGCGCACAGCAGGATGAGCAGCAGCAGCCTGAGCGCGCGACCCGCCGGGCCGGTCATGGGAGGCTTTGGCCGCGCGTCGCCAGCGCCTGCTTCATCCCGAGCACGGCGGTATTGGTCGGCTCAAGCT
>CAZZZQ010000872.1:0-1596 GCA_964658405.1 uncultured Sphingomonas sp. | reverse complement strand
GCTCGGCAAGGAACGCGGGTGGCCACCTACGACGCGTGCACAGTTTGACGCTACACGTGGACGAACAGGCGCGTTCCTTATTGGTGATGCCGAGACAGTCGCTGAGAAGGTGCTTTCGATCAACGAGGCGCTTGGCGGAATCTCACGCATAAACTTCCAGATGACCAACGTCGCAATGTCTCATGCGACGATGCTTCACGGCGTTCAGCTTCTCGGCGAGAAGGTCGCACCGATGGTGCGGAGCGCACTCGCTGGCTAGGCGAGTGCGACGCGACCTGTCACGCCCCGACCTGCTCCGATACCGGACTGGTTGCCTGGTAAGCCTTCCGCGAGGAGCGTAGGCTGCGTTTAAGACGTCGGCTCACGACCCTCGCGGTGTATTTTGCACCGAAGGCAAATCGCATGACCGGACCGAAGGTGTTGGCTGCCGTAACCCCTACGAAGAAGAGTCCGGGAACGGATGATTCAAAGTCCGCAGATAACACCGGGGTGTCTTCAATCGAGCGAATCTGCTCGCGAAGCATATCGGGGAGATAGGGCAGACGCTTCAAGCTCACCTTGTACCCGGTCGCGGCAATCACATGATCAAACTCGAGGGCCTGCGACTCGCCAGTCTTGTTCAACAGGTCGAGGGTGATTTCACCACCCTCGCACCTCGCCGCCGATACCTGAACGCCGGTCAGAATGTCGACTTTCCCAATCACGCGGTCCTTCATTGGCCATCCCCCGAAAGGTCCGAGGTAGCGCCGTACGACGCCAAGGCGGTAGTTCTCCGGCAGGCGGCGGAAGACGCCCGGAAGATCCGTCGCAAAGCGCGATCTCCAGCCCGGCCCAATGCCGGTCGTCGGGGATTGCAACTGGGACCAGTATGACCTGGACTGCTGGCTCGGAGGATCCGCGAATGCAATCTTCGAGCGGCGTGCAAGCATTGTCACCTTGGCACCCGCTTCGTTCAGAAGAGCCGCCAGGTCGAGTGCCGATGCTCCGCCGCCGACAATCGCAACACGCTTGCCCATCCATTGATCGGGCTGCCGGATCGCGGAGCTGTGACTGACTGCCTCCGCAGGAAGCGCAGCGAGCACCTCCGGGATGTGCGCGTAATAGGTGATGCCTGTGGCGAGAACGACCTTCCGCGATCGAATCTCTTCACCACTCTCCAGTCGGGTGACAAAGGAGTCACCATCGCGCTCTACGTTCGTCACCATCACCTGTTCAAGCGTTGGAAGGAGGCGTCGTTGAAATTCGAGGCCATATTCGACAAACGTATTGAGCTGCACCGGGATCCGGGTGTGGTCGTAGTCAATGCCCTGCTCTTTGCAGAAATGCTGCAGCTCGAACGATTGGGCGGGATCTGCGAGGTTCGAAGCGAAGCCGTCTGATTTGAGGATCATTCCTGAAGGCATCTGGTTGCGCCACATCTCCATCGGTCGGCCGAAGATCAGAAACGGAACTCCGGCACCGGACAGATGTGCTGCAAGCGACAATGCATAGGGCCCGGCACCCACGATGACAACTTCGGTAGAACGCATTCCAGAAACCTCCACATGAGCCGCCTGCGATTTTGTCGCCTGACCGTCTCATCAGAATAAATCGCTG
>CAZZZQ010000871.1:0-1603 GCA_964658405.1 uncultured Sphingomonas sp. | reverse complement strand
CGCGACGCTCGACGTAGACGGTGTCGAAGGTGTTGACGAGGATGTCGCTGATGGTGGAATCGTGGAGCAGCGGCTCGAGCGGGCCGAGGCCGAAGACCTCGTCCAGGACTTCGCTTGCGATCAGGTCGCGATCGATTGCGCTGAGGGGAACGCCCTGTTCGCCGACAAATTGCAGGATGATTGCAAGCAGGCGGGCGCGTCCCTGGAGCGCGTCGGCCTGGATCAGTGCAAGCTTCTGCAGATCCATTCGTTTGATGAGCTCAGCATGCACGGCGGACTTCAGCGCCACCCTGGCAGCTGCGCCAAGCGTTGCGTTTCCACGTGCCTCGGGCGTGAGCGCCGGGGCGAGGTGCGGGGTCATGAAGATCGACGTTTCAGCCATTCAGGACCTCCCTCTTGAAACGTTGCTAGCGCCAGAAGGCAAAGTTTCTCCGTGCAGGAGCGTCATCAATCGCTTGCGGAGAAATAGTCTCGCGGCTGCCGATGATCTGCGTGGTCCATGCGGCGAGTGCGGTGTTGAACTCCGACTTGCGTGAAGGCGAGATTGGTTCGCCCTGGTTGATGGATCGAAGCAGCTCCATGTAGTTGTTGGGGACGGCGTTCGAAACGGGAAAGCGAACGGCCTTGCGGATCTGCTCCGGGGTGACGGAGTCGTCGGCGGTGGATCTGTTGATGGTGAGGTGGAGCTTGCCATCAGCGGATGGGCTGAGGCTGATGTGTTCGACCAGGCGCGCAAGATCGCGGAGCGAAGCGACGTCGGGCGTGGAGACAAGATAGACCTCGTCGGCCTGCTCGATGATCGACATCTTCGTGTCCTCATACTCGACCGAAGAGTCGATGAGGATGTAGTCGTACTCCCGGCGCAGAAAGTCCATGACGCGCTCAATCTCATCCTGCTTGCACTCGTAGTAGTAGGTTGAAATCTCAGGCGAGGTGATGACATCAAGGCCGCTGCTGTGGCGAACGGCGTAGCCGCGGAGCAGTTCGATATCGAGCCGGTCGACGTTCTTCAGGATCTCGTCAAAGTGATACTGCGTGTCCTTCAGGCCAAGATAGAGTGCGACGTGGCCGAGCTGGCGCTTGTGGTCAATCAACAGCGTGCGGCGCTTGTGCCTGCGCACAAGATGCATGGCGAGATGGACGGCGAGCGTCGTCGTCCCAACACCGCCCTTCGCTCCAAAGAAGGCGAGCACGCGGCCGGTGCTGCTCTGGGCCTGTGGACCGACCGCCATGAAGTCCTGGAAGCGCTTGAGCGATGTGCTGAGCTCGACGGTGTTGAGTGGCTTGGTAAGGTACTCCGTACATCCGCTGCGCATCGCGCGCAGCAGCAGCGAGGCATCGAGCGCGGAGCCTACAGCGACCATGCAGATCCGCTTGAGAAAGATCTGGCCGAGGCGTTCGGCGGTCTTCAGGGCAAGCTCCGGGTCACGGTCAAAGTCGATCAATGCGACGCAGGAGGTCGCGGCCTTCATGGCCTGTGAGAACTGCGGACGGCGCTCGGCGCTGATGTAGTCGTTGAAGGCTCCGGCGAAGAAGAAGCCTGGTGTGCCGGTGGCGGCAGTAACGGCCGCGTCGATCTGATCGTCGTCCGCACAGACGCAGA
>CAZZZQ010000870.1:0-1607 GCA_964658405.1 uncultured Sphingomonas sp. | reverse complement strand
GCCTTCTGCTTTTACGGCGGGCCTTCTGCTTTTTATGGCGGGAGCAATTAGCGCCGGGCGGCCTTGTTGATGGCGTCCCGGATCGCAAAGTACGCCGGCTTGGGCTTCAGGTCTGCGTCGAACGGCAGCGGCCGCTGGTCCCGCTGAGGATGCTTCGGGCGAAACTTCGTGCCACTGTTCAGCCACGTATGGGAGTCAGTGACACCCCAGGTGAGGATCGCTTTGACAGCCGGGGATTGAAGCGCGTCCCCTAGATAGTCGCCGTAGACGGCGGCGACGGCGCGATCGCGGACTGCTGGATTATCGGAGCCGACAGAGTCATCTTTCACATCAAGCTCGGTGATGAAGACCTGCAGTCCGAGCTCCTGCGCCCCGGCGGTAAGCTCGTGGACGCCCCTGCTGAAGGTGCCGTCTCCACCCGCATGGATGTGCGACTGGATGCCGAGCGCGTCGATGGGCGTACCCGAGTCCTTGAGCCGTCGCAGCAGGTTCAGGACGGCGTGGCGCTTCGTCGTGTTCTCCGCATCGTCATACTCGATCCCGTAGTCGTTGTAGGTCAGCAGGGCCGACGGATCGGCCTGGCGCGCGGTTTTGAAGGCAATCTCGATGTAATCCGGCCCGACCAGCTCGAACCATGGCGAGGAGCTTCGCAGTCCATCGGCGCGGCCATCCTTGATCCAGATGGCCTCGTTGACCACGTCCCAGCTATGAATCTTTCCCTTGTAGCGGCTGGCAATGGTCGTGATGTGGTCGGTCATGACCTTGCGGGCGTTCTCCTTCGTCACAGTCTCGGTGAACCACGCAGGAAGCGACTCGTGCCAGACGAAGTTGTGCCCGCGAAGCTTCATGTGATGGCTCTCTGCGAACGCGAGCAGGGCGTCGGCATCGACGAAGTTGTAGGTGTCCGCCTTCGGCTGCATCGGCCCGAACTTCATGCAGTTCTCGCCGACGAGGATGTCGTACTGCTCGGCCAGCAGCTGCCGGTACGCCGCGTCATGGTGCAAAGACGGCATGTCGACAGCGCATCCGGCGAGTAGCCCACGGGTCGCCGCCCGCGCCCGGAGCGAGTTTGCATCGTGAATATCGCTTTCTCCAGGCGCCTGATCCTGACCCAGTCCAAGCCGACTATGAACTCCACTGACGGCCATCCCAACTCCTGCACGAACACCCATTCCAATCACATCTCTACGGTTCACGGAATCCCCTTTGCAAAGTCTGGAGCCCATCATAAAGCGGCGTTGGTATGCTTAGGGTGACGATCTGTCGACACCCATGATCCTGAAAGTTGCGCCTTGAGCCTGAAAGCAAAGATCGAAGCGGTCATTTACGCGTCTGAGGAGCCAGTAACCCTCGCTCAGCTCGCCGGTCTACTGAGCCACGAAGCACAGGCAGAGCTGGACCACCTCGACTCCGCCCAGCACTCCCTCCGGCTGGAAGAGGTCGACAACGAGGCTGAAGAGCCAGCGGACGCCGACACGCTGAACAGCGAGACGATCGTCGAGGACGAGCCGGTGGCTGAACCAGGAGAGACCGAGACGCCGACTGAGCCGGAGTCAGAGGCCGGCCCTGCTGTCTCCGAGGAGCCCGCTGCGACCTCCGAGGGCGAA
>CAZZZQ010000869.1:0-1607 GCA_964658405.1 uncultured Sphingomonas sp. | reverse complement strand
TATCTGCCGGCGAGGCGGGCGGCGATGGTGAATCCGGTGGAGGCTTTGCGGGCGGAGTAGGTGGCGGAGTGATTCGGGCGGGTGTGGGGACAGGGGTGGTGTGGCGGGTCCTTCGACTGCGTCTCACGCGATGAAACCTGCGCGAGACTTCGCTCAGCGACTGTCTTGGTTGTCAAGCTGCTTTTGCAGTGTTGAGAGAGCGGGCCGGGTTGAGTTGGATTCTCTGGCGTGTGTCTCTTGCCTTTGCGTTGAGTCGTATGAGGAGTTTGTGGGCGAGTGCGATGCGGACGACTTTGGGAGGCTTTCCCGCGGCAGCGAGTCGTTCGCGGAAGGCGACGAAGTCTGGTTCATGGCGGGCACAGACGCTGGCGACGATGAAGAGGAGATCGCGGACGGTGGCGCGGCCTCCGCGGATGGCGCGTTTGCCTTGATGCTTGCCGCTGTCCTGAGCCAGAGGCGCGAGGCCGGCGAGCTTGGAGGCGGCCTTGTTGGAGAGCGTTCCGATCTCCGGCATCTCGGCCATGATGCGGGCGACGGTGCGGTCGGCGACGCCCTTGATGGAGCGGAAGGCGAGGTCGAGTTCGCGCCAGAGCGGGTCGGCGTGGATGTGCTGGGCGATGGCTTCGGAGAGGCCGGCGATCTGGCGTTTGAGCAGGGCGAGGATCTCGGTGAAGGAGGCCTGGATGCGGGGATCGGTGATGAGCCGCTGCTGGTTCTTCTGCGCGGTTTGGAGGTCGGTGAGCTGACGCAGGCGGGTGACGAGAGCGCGCAGCTGCTGCTGTCCAGGCTGGCTGAGGACATTCGGTTGAGAGCGCTTGACCTCGGCGAACCAGGCGATCATGGCGGCGTCGATGCGGTCGGTCTTTTCGAGCTTGCCCATGCTCTGGGCGAACTGGCGGACGGCTCGGGGGTTGAGGATCGCGACCGGCAGGCCCTGCTCGGAGAGAAGAGCAAAGGCCTGACGCTCGTAGCCGCCGGTGGCCTCCATGGCCACCAGATCGACCTGATGGGCGTGGCAGAAGGCGGCCAGATCGGCGATGCCTTCAGGGGTGTTGGCGAAGCGTCGCGGCGTGCCGGAGCGCCCGATCGAGGCGTCCAGAGAGGTTGAGCAAACATCCACTCCACATAGCATGCGAGTCACGGCAACCTTCCTTGTACGTGCGACTGAGAATGTGTCTTGCGACTGTGCGGTCGTGCGTGACTGGGCTACGGTCCCGGGGCTGAGCGACGGGGAACTATCCCCTCAGGATGAACGGGAGCACGAACGCCCGCGGGGGACCGATGCCTCGGTCCCCCCACTCTCAACAGTCTAAAAACAAAAACTGCTGATGAAATACAGATACAAGGATGACGGAGTTTTGGGTTAACGGACAGGGGTGATAGCCATCGCGGCAGTCATCATGCGAAGCTGGCGCGTTTGACCTTCTGGCGGAAGTCTTCGCCGTGCATCTCGACGACAACACACATCTCCTGCAGGCGGGAGCGCATGCGTTCGCCGATTCGGTCTCCGAGGGTCTCTTCGCGGACAGCGTTGCGGACGGCGCTTGACTGGCCGCTTCCCTGGCCTGCGTCTGAGCCCAGCGGCGGGAGGTTGGCATAGTTGGTGG
>CAZZZQ010000868.1:0-1608 GCA_964658405.1 uncultured Sphingomonas sp. | reverse complement strand
ATCTTCGGTCTTGCCAAAGCGTCCCATCGGCGTGCGCATCAGCAGTTCCTTTCCGCGTTCACTCTTATCCAGCAGCTCCGCGTTCAGAGCCGTCCTGAAGACACCCGGTGCGATTGCATTGACCGTCACTCCACGCGCACTCCACTCCACGGCGAGCGACTTGGTCAGCGCCCCCACGGCTGCCTTGCTGGCTGCATAGGCGGTCACTTCCTTCAGCGAGACGAAGGTGTTCAACGACGCGATGTTTATGATCCGCCCCGCGCCGCGCTCCAGCATGTGCTTTCCGAAGATCTGGCAGGCCCGCAGCGTTCCGGTAACGTTGGTGTCCATGATGTCGTTCCAGAGCTCCTCCGGAAAATCGACGGTTGGAGCGCGCTTGATCTTGCCAGCACAGTTGATGAGCACATCGACCTTGCCGAAGACCTTGACCGTCTCATCCAGCAGCGTCTGGAGCGAGGCCCGATCGCCAACGTCCGAGGTTAGCCGGAGCGAGCGCACGCCCTTCGCTTCGATCGCGTCCGCCGCCTCGTTCACCTGCTCGACCCGCCTTGAACTCGCAACGACATCGGCGCCGGCCTCAGCCAGCCCGACCGCCATCGCCAGGCCAATGCCCGAGGTTCCGCCCACTACGACAGCCGTACGACCACTCAAATCAAACAGGGGGTGACCCATTAGCTCTTCCTCTTTTCGTCCTGCAGTTCAATCTTAGACAGGATGTTCCCAACGACTTCATCGGGCGTTCCATCATTCAAGACACGCAGTGCATGAGCCGGGATCTCAAGCGTGGCGAACTGGCTCTCCAGCAGCGCGGGATTCATGAATTCGTGTGCGCGAGCCTTCAGGCGTTCGGCAATCCGCTCCTTTGAGAGTTCCAGCAGAACGAAGCTCATGCTCCCTTCCGGCAGGCCAGCCGAGAGCGTCGCACGGTACTTGTCCTTAAGAGCCGAGCAGGCCATGACGCCTCCCGACCCGGAGATCGCCCATCCGCGCAGCACGCCGTTCAGCGTCTCCAGCCACGGCTGGCGATCTTCGTCGGTCAGCGGATGCCCCGATGCCATCTTCTGCTTGTTTGCCGCCGGATGATAGTCGTCGGCATCCGAGAAGATTACACCCGCGCGCTCCGCCAGCAGCTTACCAATCGTCGTCTTACCGGAGCCGCTTACACCCATCACGATCGCGATCATTGCAGCCCCAGGAAGACTGGCTTGATATGCCGCTCGAAGAGATTGGTCGTCACGTTCTTCGCTACAACCTCTTCGTTTGCCTCAAGAGCCTTCAGATACCGGTCGCCCATCTTCGCCGCGACCTTGAAGCCGACGTGCAGCAGCTGGCGGAAGCTCTGGTTGTACGCCGGGTTCGACTGGTCGTGCCGTAGCGCAGAGGTGAACTGCTCACTCGTCCAGCCGTTCACGACCTCTGGCTTCGGCAGCTTTGCCGGGTCGATATCGATCACGGTCGCATACGGCGCGCAAAGCTCCTCAGAGTGGGCATAGGCCTCGCTGTAGACCTCCTTCGCAAGCTCAAGACCCGAGCCGCCCGCCTCGGCCAGGCCAATCAGCTCTTCGAGCCACGTGGTTCCGGCCGTCTTCAGGTGGACGCCGGCTCCGA
>CAZZZQ010000867.1:0-1613 GCA_964658405.1 uncultured Sphingomonas sp. | reverse complement strand
CTCCGGCGATACTCAGCGCGGCGAAGGCCGTGGCGAGCGCAGTGGCAATGATCGCAGCGGCCGTGGCCGTCGCGGACGGCATGACCGTTCCGCAAATGCAGATCGCCCCGCGCAGACGCAGACCGCGCAGCCTACCCCCGAGGACGTTCCGCGGATGGCCCCGATCTCGGTAAGCCAGCCCCCCTTCTCCGATGCCGTTGATGGCGGCGAGCTGGGCGAGGGCGCACCGGGTGCCGATGGCAGCCGTCGCTGGCGTGGTCGCCGTGGCCGTCGCCGCGGACGCGGTCCGGGCGCAGGTCAGGCTCCGACGCAGCGCACTGACGCTCCGCTTGAGATCTCCCCGGCTGACGCTTCCCCTATCTTTCCGGCTGAGACCGAGTCTGAGTCCGTTGAGGACTTTACCGTCGAACTTTTCGGTGAACAGGCGGAGGAGCAGCAGCCCATCATCAACCTCGATAGCGAGGCCGCACCTTCCGCTGACGCAGAATCTGGCTCCAGCTACAACGAGAGCCGGCGTGGACGCGGTGATCGAGGCGGCCGTGAACGTGGCCGCAATGACCGTGACCGTGGCGGCCGCAACGACCGCGGTGATCGTGGTCCGCGTGCACCGCGTGACTCCGGCCCGGTTCAGGATGCGTACGGCGTTGAGAAGTTCGACGACAGCGCTGCCCCGACGGGCGAGCCGATCATTCTGCCCGGTGAGTCGCTCGGGAAGTATCGTAAGGGTGAGGATGCACCGGCGCCTGCTGCGGCTGGCACGATCATCCTCGCACCGTCCACCGAGTTCGTAGTCGCACCGGGCTGGGATGGTGGATCGATCCTCCCGGGCGAGTCGCTCTCGCGGCATCGCCGGTCTGATGCACCGAAGGAGTCGCGCCGTGAGTCGCAGGCCTCCTTTGCGGTCGCGCCGAAGACGAATTATGTGCAACCTGTAGAGACTGCCACCGTTGTTGAGGAGCAGGACGGACCCAGCGTCGCCGAGACGCCCGAATCACAGCCTGAGGTCGCTGAGGCTGGTCATCCGGAGCAGGTTCCCGCGGCTGAGATCCTCCACGAGGAGACCGCTGCACCGGAGCATGAGGCTGAGCACGAGTATGAGCCCGACGAGGCCTCTGCTTCCTACCGGGTCGACCCGGTTCCGCCCAGCGAGTATCGCCAGAGCGCACCGGTCGAGGAGCGTCCGGAAGAGATTGTTCCTCCCGCCGAGCCTGTCTTCGGCCAGACCCACTTCTTTACCCCCGAGCCTGCACCACCGGTCGAGGTGAGCCATGAGCAGCCGTTCTTCGAGCCTGCGCAGGAGCCGCTGCACACCGAAGTGGCTGCACCGGTTGAGCATGTGGAAGCCGGCATGGAGTTTCATGCTGAGCCTGCAGATGCGATCCAGGATCAGCATCAAGAGACCGTCTACTCGCATGACATTACGACCATCAGCGCTGGTGGCGAGATGTTCTCTGAGCCCTCCACGATCGAAGCCGCCGCTGAGCCGGCACCGATGGAGCAGGCCGACCCGACCTCGCCGATCCACCACGAGATGGTCATCGCCGAGCCTGCTGATGCCGCTGAGCCTGCCGACCTGCTGAACGAGCACGCCGAGGTCTACGAGGAGTCGGAGG
>CAZZZQ010000866.1:0-1614 GCA_964658405.1 uncultured Sphingomonas sp. | reverse complement strand
TCTCAGGCGAGCACGGCGATGGCCAGGCGCGCGCCGCCCTGCTGCCTAAGATGTTCGGCCCGGAGCTGATGCAGGCCTTCGCCGAATTCAAGACGCTCTGGGATCCACTGAATCGCATGAATCCGGGCAAGCTCATCGATCCGATCGCCGTCTACGATCCCATCGAAAACCTCCGGGTGGGCGCAGGCTATGAGTCTGCGAAAGCGCAGACATGGTTCCAGTATCCCGGCGACCAGGGCTCCTTTTCAGACGCAACGACCCGCTGTGTCGGCGTAGGCGCATGCCGCAAGCAGGATCACGGCACGATGTGTCCGAGCTACATGGCGACGCGCGAAGAGAAGCACTCCACACGCGGCCGCGCACACCTACTGTGGGAGATGATGCAGGGCGACGTCCTCAAAGAAGGCTGGCAAAACGAAGAGGTGAAGGAGGCGCTTGATCTTTGCCTCTCCTGCAAGGCCTGCAAGACGGAGTGCCCGGTCAACGTCGACATGGCGACCTGGAAGTCGGAGTTCCTTGCGCACTACTTTGAGGGTCGCCGTCACCCCCTGCAGCACTACGCCTTCGGCTTCATGGACCGCTGGGCGAAGCTGGCGTCTGTTGCGCCGCAGCTTGCCAACCTTCCGCTGCGCATCCCGGCCGTCGCGGCGACGGTGAAGAAGGTGCTCGGCGTCGCTCCTCAGCGTCATCTTCCTGCGTTTGCACCGAGAAACTTTCGCGATACCTTCAACGCTCGTAAAGATCCGCCAGGCAGCGGGGCACCTGTACTACTCTGGCCAGATACCTGGAACAATTACTTTCACCCACAGGCTCTGACCTCAGCCGCCAAGGTGCTTACCTCCGCTGGAAACAGCGTGCAGATTCCCACGAAGCACGTCTGCTGCGGACGACCACTCTACGACTTCGGCTTCCTCGATGAAGCACGCAAATATCTCCTCAACATCCTCGACGAGTTCGAGCCGCAGATCATGGCAGGCATCCCCGTTGTCATGCTGGAGCCAAGTTGCGCCAGCGTCTTCCGCGACGAACTCATCAACTTCTTCCCGAACAACGAACGCGCCATCCGCCTTAGCAAGCAGACGATCATGCTAAGCGAAATGCTCACGCGGAGCACCGAGACGTGGACCCCGCCCCAGTTGCCCGGACGCCGCATCGTCGTGCACGGCCACTGCCACCAGAAGGCGCTGATGACGATGAAGGACGAGGTGAAGCTGCTGCGCGCGACCGGCGCACAGGTCGATATGCTTGACTCCGGCTGCTGCGGCATGGCCGGCCCCTTTGGCTTTGAGGCAGATAAGTACGACGTCTCGCAAACTCTTGCAGAGCGGGTTCTGCTACCTGCCGTACGCGCCGCGGCGGCTGACGATCTGCTGGTCTCGAATGGCTTCAGCTGCCGCGAGCAGATCAGTCAGAACACGCCGCGCCGCGCCGTGCACATGGCCGAAGTGCTCGCAGGAGACTGCCGATGACGCAGCCTGAAGTGATCGCGGACTACGCCTGTCATACGGGTGAAAATCCGCTCTGGCATCCCGTCGAGAAGCGGCTCTACTGGACCGACATTCCGACCGGGCGGCTCTTCCGCTACGATCCATCTACCAACGCCCATGAGCAGAT
>CAZZZQ010000865.1:0-1619 GCA_964658405.1 uncultured Sphingomonas sp. | reverse complement strand
CGATCTCCGTCACGATCACCTTGAAGCTGCGGCTGAGGCTCATGCGCAGGCCTGCCATGCGGAGTGCCGTCTGATTTGGTCGTATCTATGCATAGCCGTTCACCCTAGTCGCCGCTGGTTGCGCTGTCAATGCAATGTAGTTTGGTCATGGTTACAAACCTGCGAGCGCGGCGCAGGCTCGGTCAAGATCATGGGGGCGCTTGCCGAAGCAGAAGCGGAGCAGGTTGTCGCCACGTCGCTCCGCGAAGAATGCAGACCCTGCCACCGACGCAACGCCCGTTGCAGCAAGCAGCGCGCGGGCCTTCGCGGGTGCGTTTGCCCCGGCGATCCGGCTTGAATCGGCCAGCACGTAGTACGCTCCGGGCGGGACGGACGGAGTCAGGCCGGCGGTCGCGAGGGCTGCACAGAGCTGGTCGCGCTTCGCCTGATACTCCGTCGAAAGGCTGTCGTAGAAGCTCTGTGGAAGCTCCAGCAGGCCTGCGGTCACGCCAAACTGGAGCGGGGCCGGGCTGCAGATGTAGGTCAGGTCGTGGAAGTAGCCGATCGCCGGGATCCAGCGGCTGGCCGCCGTGAGGTAGCCGATGCGCCAGCCGGTGACGCTGAAGGTCTTCGAAAATCCGGAGATGGTGATCGTGCGCTCCGCCATCCCGGGCAGCGTTGCGATACTGATGTGGCGCGCGCCTTCGAAGAGGAAATACTCGTAGATCTCGTCCGAGAAGACGAAGAGGTCCGCCTCGATTGCGACTGCGGCAAGCCCCTGCAGCTCGGCCAGCGTAAGGACCTTGCCCGATGGATTACCCGGCGAGTTGAGCAGGATCGCCCGGGTTTGCGGCGTGATCGCGCGGCGTACGGCGTCCAGGTCGATCGACCAGTCCGGCGCGGGCAGCGGGACGATGACGGGGACGAGCTTCAGCGAGCGCAGCGTGCTGAGGTGGTAGCCGTAGAAGGGTTCGAAGACGAGGACCTCGTCGCCGGGATCGAGCAGCGCAAGGCACGCCGCGTAGAAGGCCCCGGTCGCGCCGGAGGTGACGAGAATCTCCGCGTCGGGATCGGCGGTGACGCCGTTGTGCCGCAGCAGCTTGCCGGCGATCGCCTGACGCAGGGGAGCGATGCCGTCCAGCCGGGTGTAGACGTTGTGACCCTCGGCAATAGCCCGGGTGGCACGCTCGGCGACGACGGCGGGGACCTCCGTATCGCAGATGCCCTGCGCCAGGTTGATCCCGCCGACCCGATCGCACTCGACCGACATGGAACGGATCTCGGACTGGATAACGAGGGGCGCGATCGTGCTGAGGCTGAGTCTGCTCATGGATGGAGGTCCTGTCCGCAGGATAACGGATCAGGGGTCCCTCGTGCCGCCGGAGCGACCTCGGCTACCGGCCGCCCCGATGCGGAATCAGCCGCTCAAGCTTCGCGATCAGCCCTGGTTTCGCGATCGCCGCCGAGGGCTTTGCGGCGGGAGGCACCGGTGCCTCAGCGACCTTCACAGGAGGCGGCGCGGCTTCCTTCTTCTCGCTGGCAAGCTCCTTTGCCGGGGGAGCCGGGGCCGCCAGGGGGGCGTCCAGCCATTGCACGATCACCGAGACGCGGCGGTTCGATGGATCAAGGGGATTCTTCGG
>CAZZZQ010000864.1:0-1622 GCA_964658405.1 uncultured Sphingomonas sp. | reverse complement strand
CATCACGAGCGGCTTGCCGGTCAACGTTACGTCCGGCATCGATAACTCGCTGACGGGCATTGGTCTCGATCGTCCGAACGTGGTGCCGGGTGCGGCGATTTATACGCATCGCAAGATCACGCAGCTCGCGGCGGGAAATCTTGCATACATCAACAAGGCGGCGTTCACGCAGAACGCGACTGGGACCTATGGCAATCTCGGGCGCAATGCGTTCCGCGGACCAAACTACTACGATGTGGATGCTTCGCTGAGCAGGACGTTTCCGATTCATGATCGGCTCGGGTTGCAGCTCAGGATGGAGGCGTTCAACGTGATGAACCACCCTAACTTCTCGACGTTTACGACGGCGCTGAATTCGGGGACCTTCGGCAACGCGACGGCTGCGAACGATCCCCGAATCTTCCAGGTGGCGGGTAAGTTTACCTTCTAGGGCGAAGGCGCCCTGATGCCGGGTGGGCACTGCTTCGCGGGGTGTTGGATGCCTCGCATGTGCTTCCAGGCGTCAGGGCTTTAGCTTGATGAGGACTAGTGTGTTGGGAGTTAGTTCAAGGGTTAGCTTGCCGTTCTTCAACTGGCGATGCTCCGGCTCTCCAAGGGCTGTCTCCTGGTTCAGCTGCTCGACCTGCTTCGGCGTGGGGTCGAGCGGCTTGCCCATAGCGGCGTACTTGGGCAGGGCGTTGCCATGGTCGCTGTCGACTCGCTGAAGGGTCACTTCCGCGTTGGGTGCGACGCCGCGAAGATTCAGCTCTATCGTCTGGGTGCTTCCATGCTGATCAGGATCGACCAGGTTCCATGCGGCGATGGCCAGATCGCCATCCGGGGTGCGGGTTGCGATCACGTTCTTTGACGGGTTTGCGAGACGCTTGTCTCCAAGCTGATGCAGGAGGCTGAAGTCGTAGAAGCTCGGCTTGTCGATGCCGCCTTTGGCACGTAGTCCGAACTGGCCGGCGAAGGGTTGCGGGATCGGGCCACCCTCTTCAAAGACATCGGAGAAGGTCCAGAAGGACATCTGGTCGACCATGCCGTCGCAGGCGCGGACCGTGTTCGCGAGCGCGGGACCGACGTAGATGGTGTCGCGCGACTGCATCAGGCCGGGGACGTTCCACTCGGTCCAGAAGAGGGGAACGTGGGGCGTGGGTGAGGCTTCGATCTGGTGCTTCACCTTGGCGATGGCGCGGCAGACTCGATCGTCGACGGGGATGTTCTCGGTGGTGCCGAAGAGGTCTTCGACGGTGTCATCCGCATAGCCGTGAGAGGAGACGAAGTCGACGGGAACGTGGTTGGCGGATGTGTGCTTCAGGAAGTCATCGACCCATGCTGCAGCAGCGGTTGAGGGGCCACCAACGCGGAGGCGAGGATTGACGGCTTTGATCGCGCGAGCGGTGTGGTCGTAGAGTTCGAAGTAGGAGCGCTGCTTGGGAACGCCATCCCAGAAGTCGATGTTCGGCTCGTTCCAGACCTCGAAGTACCACTGCGAGACCTCTTCGATGCCGTAGCGATCGACCAGGTGCTGGGCGAACTGCGTCATCAGAGCGTCCCACTTCTCCATGCTCTTCGGCGGGGAGACGTTCTGCTTGTACCAGAAGGGATGAAGCGCATCTGGATTGAAGGCGAGCTTCTTC
>CAZZZQ010000863.1:0-1627 GCA_964658405.1 uncultured Sphingomonas sp. | reverse complement strand
CCCCATCGGGAATCCGCATCGCGCCCCTTCGGACTCATGCATTCGCCAGCAGTATACAAAACGGGGCAATCCCAATCCCACCTGAGCTTGTCGAAGGGATCACGTCTGTCAAGGTGGTGTGGAATTGTTGGGTGTTCACCGTGGCCCCCTGACGGGCGTCAGGCTGCGATGTGGGTCAGGGCTGTGGGCTGCTCGTCGGTGCGAACGGCCATGGTTTCGAGCGTCATGTAGCGGTGCTGGAGCTGCCACTTGAAGTGGACTCTATGGGTAGGACCATGGAAGTCGGCCTGGTGATTGGAGATCGCCCGCTCGTCAGCCTTTCTACTATGCAGCCAAAGAGGCTGTTGTCTGCTGCTGCTGTGGGGATGTGGTCAACGCGGGAGCGTTGTCCATCATCTCCACAGCCCCCACGCCCGATGCAGCCGCGGCCGCCGTGCCCTCACGCCAGACCAGCATGGGGGTTCGGTTTCCTAGGGCCTGGTGAAAGCGCTCCGTGTTGTAGAACGCGATCCAGGCCGCGATGCCGGCCTTGGCCTCGCGGCCGTCGGCGTAGGCTTTGAGGTCGATGTCCTCGTGCTTGAGCGAGCGCCACAGCCGCTCGATGAACACGTTGTCCATCCAACGCCCGCGCCCGTCCATCGAGATCCGGATGCCGGACTGCTCGAGCCTGCCGGTGAAGTCACCCCCGGTGAACTGGCTGCCCTGGTCCGTGTTGAAGATCTCGGGCCGGCCATGACGGGCGAGAGCGTCGTCGAGGGCCGCGACGCAGAACGACGCGTCCATGGTGTTCGACAGCCGCCAGGACAGAACAGCTCGGCTCGCCCAGTCCATGACGGCGACGAGATACAGGAATCCGTCCCCGATCGGCAGATATGTGATGTCGGCGCACCAGACATGGTTTGGCCGCTCGATCTTCAGATCACGCAGAAGGTAGGGGTAGATCTTGTGCCCTGGCGCCGGTTTCGAGGTATTCGGCTTCGGGCCGAGCGCCACTATGCCCATCCGGCGCATCAGGCGCTGGACGCGCTTGCGGTTGATCTCATGCCCCTCCTGGCGGAGCTGCAGCATCATGCGGCGCGAGCCGTAGAATGGCCGCTCCGTGAAAAGCTGGTCGAGGCGCTTCATCAGCGCGAGATCGGCGTCGCCAGCCGGCGGCTTGGCGCGATAAAAGCCCGAACGCGCCACACCGACCAACTCGCACTGGCGGCGGACCGACAGGCTTTCGTGCGACGGATCGAGCATCCCTCGGCGGTCCGGGGTGCTCATCGCCCGGACCTCCTGGCTAAAAAATCGCGCTCCACGGTGAGTTGCCCGATCTTGGCATAAAGATCGTCCACTTGCTTCTGCGCCACCTTCTCGGCATCGAACCCCACAGTGGGATCGAAGGCGCGCGCGGCCTGCTCCACCAGTTGCTTCTTCCACGCGTAGATCTGGTTCGGGTGAACCTCGTAGCGCTGAGCCAGCTCAGCCACCGTCGCCTGCTCGCGCACCGCTTCCAGGGCGATCTTCGCCTTCAGCGCCGCGTCGATCTTCCGTCTCGTCTTCTTCGTCATCGCTCGCTCCGTTTACCCAACAGAGCGGCCGATCTCCACCTTAGCACTTGGTCCCAAAAACGGGGTCCACTTCA
>CAZZZQ010000862.1:0-1632 GCA_964658405.1 uncultured Sphingomonas sp. | reverse complement strand
GTATGAATGCTGAAAACAATAAACCAGAGGAAGCCCATGAAAACGCTCTCGATCATCAGTGCCGTCCTGCTGTGCTCGGCCTCGGCTGCTCTCGCCGCACCGTGCGCAACGGACAAGGGTAAAAGTCCGAACCAAGCCATGAACAAGACAAGCTCGGACGTCGACACGTCCAGCAAAAACACGGCCGGCGGTAATCAGCCTGCCTCTCCCGGTACGGTCGGCGCCATGAACAACGCGGGTTCCAACACCACCGCCGCTGCAGGCCAGAGCACCACGAGCAACAAGGGACAGGGCAAGGAGGACCCCGCTGCCAAGAACATGGCCGGTGGCAACCAGCCCGCGGCTCCTGGCACGGTCGGGGCCATGAACAACGCGCAGCCGACCCAGACCGCATCCAAAGACGACGGTTGCTGAACCAGTCCGATCCGAGACCATTGGCGAGCCCGGCCGGAGACGTCCGCGCCGGGCTCTTGCGTCGTGAATGCGAACGGCCGCGACGGGCGAGAGGGCTCGCCGTCACGCACCCAGTTTGCCGAGCCTCCATCGCCGACCGCTCAAAGGGCGGCCGGACCACTCCATCGTCGATCCGATCCATGAAGATCGCATCGTCCTGCGTCATGACGCCGAGGGTCTCTATGCCGTGATCGACATAGGCCCACGCGACACCGTGCGTCAGTGAGGGTGAGCATCGTGTGGTCCCGAGCCTCCTGGAGAGGGTAACAGGACCGTTCGGACCGTAAGGCAGCGCGGCGGAGCCACGGCGGATTGAACAACCTTCGAGGTCGCCGCCTTGCAGCTATGGAGCGGCTGGCAAAGATTACCGCGTACCCGCACGCTTCCGGTCGAAGGCCGTCAAGAGAACGCAGGCTGATGGCGAACGAGGTCCCACTCCCCATCGAACAGATCAGGGAGCGCGCCTACGACCTTTGGGATCGCAACCACCGTCCCGACGGACAGGAGGTGCGGTTTTGGCTCATGGCCGAGCGGGAGTTGAAGGCAGAACGAGCGAGCCGAGGCACGGGACCGGACATCAATCCGCCGGCAGGTGTCCTGAGCGACTCGCGGTAGGCTTCGCGACGATCTCGGCCGCATAGCGGGCTCGTGCCGCGCCGTCCGCCGGTGAACCCGTGCGCTCACACCACGCTCCGAACTCGGCCGGCTCGATCGGGACCCGCACGACCTCGACGCCGCTGCGCTGGACTTCCCGCTCGACCTGCTCGGTGGAGATCCGCCAATCCTCGTACTGCACCGGCAGCTTCGCCCCGTCAGCGAGACGCAGGCGGAGCACTTCGTAGTGCTTGGGGCTGTACCACGGGAGCCCGACACGACGGGGACGGTCCATCAGAGTCTTTCGCTGCGGGTGTCGAGACGAGGCCGGTGCTCGCCTGCCTCTCCGATAGAATGCGCATGAGGCTGTGAACGAGGTCGCTCAGGCCACGCACAGCGATGAGGACGAGGCAGGGTGACGCAGAAATCCGCATTCAAGAAGCGTAAATCGGTGCTGCCCAAAACGAAAAAGAGCGTCCCCGGGGAGCGCTTCAAAATCCAAGCTGACTGTTTGATTCAGAACGAAGATTGATGGTGCTGCGAGGGGGGATCGAACCCACGACCTCCTCATTACCAATGAGGTGC
>CAZZZQ010000861.1:0-1636 GCA_964658405.1 uncultured Sphingomonas sp. | reverse complement strand
CCGATCTCGGACGGAGGCGTTGTCGGCGGCGCGTGGGGTCTCGGCTGCAGGCCTGGCGGGTACTGGCGCTGCGGCTGGCTCGGGTAGGGGTGCTGTTTCGGTGGAAGGCTTGGCCGAGGGCTGGGCAGAAGGGTGCACGGAAGGCTGAAGGGTGGGGGCGGTGTGGGTGGCGCAGGCGCGCACCCGCTGGAGGAGAAGCGCATCGACCCGGGTGGGCGGCGGTGCTGCTCCGTTGAGGCGGATCTCGATGTTGCGCAGCTCGCCGCGGACGATGTCGGTGCTTTCGAGGACGACGTCGATGACGTGGGCGGTAACGGCAAGCTGGCCGTTGCGGGCGAGGTCGAGCAGGGTCTCAACCTCGTGGGCGAGGGCCTGAATTTCGGCGAACTCGAGGAAGCCGGCCAGCCCCTTGATGGTGTGGAAGGCGCGGAAGATGGCGTTGAGGGTTTCGGCAGCAGCGCTATTCTGGCCGCTGTTCTGGCCACTGTCCTGTTCGAGGATGAGGGTATGGCCCTCGATGTGGGAGAGATGCTCGGTGGACTCGGTGATGAACTCGCGGACGAGGTCTTCGTCTCCGGCGAGAGAGTTGGATGGAGTGGCTGCGGGTGCGGACGGCACGGGGGAGGTCTGGGGTTGTGTGTCGCGCAGCAGGGTCTGGAGCAGGGTAACGCCTTCGGCCAGCAACTGTTGCAGGGCTGACTCCTCCAGGCCGGCGGAGGGGCTGATGCGGGCGGCGAGGGCCTGGGCGGCGGAGGCGACGGTATCGTGCCCCTGAGCGCGGGCGGCGTGGCTGAGCCGCAGCAGGTCTTCGGGATGGAGTGCGGTCGGCCCATCGAGGATCAGCTGAGTCGAGAGCTGATCGATGCGATCGATGAGGGTTTGTGATTCCGATTCTGCGGATACGACTGCCAACATAGATCCTCTTCCCGCGGGGCTTGCCTGGGGGTTGCTTTGGGCTTGATGGAGGCGCGGCCTGGTCTTAGCGTGGGCGGTGCCGGGGCTGCTCGATGCGCGCCGGGGTGTTGGGTTTGGCGGCTCGCTTACTGGAGCAGCGAGGTGAGGCCGGTAAGCTCGTTGGTCTTGAGGACCTGATCGATGTCCAACAGAATCTTGACCTTGCCTTTGATCTTCGCCATGCCGTTGAGGTAGGGAGTTTCGACCCCGGGGCCGAAGTCAGGAGTGTCTTCGATATCGCTTTCAGCGAGTGTGAGGACTTCGGCGACTCCGTCGACGATGATGCCGATCATCATGTCTTCCCCGGCCTGGACGGTTCGGACGACGATGATGCAGGTGCGGGCGGTGTAAGGCTCGGGCTCGAGGCCGAACTTGAGGCGCAGGTCGACGACGGGGATGACCTTGCCGCGGAGGTTGATGACGCCTTTGACGTAGAGCGGCGTCTGCGGAACGGAGGTGATGTCCTGCAGGCCCATGATCTCGCGCACCTTCAGGACCTCGGTGCCGAACTCTTCGGAGCCGAGATGGAAGATGAGGTACTTTCCGGAGCGATCTTTTCTGGCGAAGGCGGTGAGCTCCGGGGTAGGTGAGGGGCGATGAGCGGTCTGCATGCGTTCCTTTCGTGCGGCGTGCGGCAGGGCGCCGGGAAGGTGATCCTGCTACACGTCCCTTATCGACGAAG
>CAZZZQ010000860.1:0-1638 GCA_964658405.1 uncultured Sphingomonas sp. | reverse complement strand
AATCATAGGCGTCGCCGCGATAATGCGATCTGGTGTATTCGACGACCCGCTGGTCAGCCAGGCGCGAGATGCGCTCGATCAGCAGCGCCGGGGCTCCGGGCTTGACGTCAAGCGTGGCAGCCGAGGATGGGTCGAGGGTGACTGCGGTCAGCCGCTGCAGGGCATGAACCGGGCGGAATCCGTTGGCAGTCAGGGCATCGTAAAGGGAGCTCTCGCCGGCTGCGTCTTCGGCCAGGAACTGGGTCGGGACGACGGCGCGTTCGATGGCGAGCGGCAGTCCGTCGGCCAGCCGCAACCGGTCGAGCCGCAGCACCGGTTCGTCGACCCCGAGACCGAGCAGGAAGGTCTCCTCGGGCGTCGGCATGGAAACGCTCCGGGACAGGATTTTTGCCGCCGGCGAGCGACCGCGCGAGCGCATGTCGGCGGAGAAGGAGGAGAGGCGCCAGAGCGACTGTTCCATCCGCTCGACCTTCTGGGAGACGAAAGTACCGCTGCCGTGCCGCGACTCCAGAGTGCCTGCCGTCAGCAGGTCGCGATAGGCGGTGCGCACGGTGACACGGCCGAGCTGCAGTCCTTCGGCGAGATCGCGCTCGGCCGGCAATGCAGTGCCCGGTTTCAACAGTCCTTCTTGAATAAGCCCGGTCAGCGCCATTGCCAGACGCCTGTAAAGCGGCCCGCTCGCTGCCGCATCCCGCAAGCCGCGCCCGTTCAGTTCGGAAATCAAACTGGTTCTATCCATGGGTTCGGATTAGAACCTATGTAGAACCACTTTGCAAGGTATCTCTTGGGCGCCGGTCGCTTAGCCTGCGACCAGCGGAGGCTGCGCGCTCAGTTCTTCGTGAAGATGTAGTCCGTTTCCTGGCGCAGGACTTCACCGGGATGGAGCGCTGCGGAGGAAAAGCGCGGCTGGTTGATGGCGTCGGGCCAGATCTGCGTCTCCAGGCAGAAACCGGCGAACGGACCCATCATCTTGCCGTCAATGCCGGGGACGGGGACGTCGAGCTTGAAGCCGGCGTAGAGTTGGACGCCCGGTTCCGTCGTACGCACTTCGAGCGTTACGCCGGAATTGATGCTGCGGGCGAGAACAACGGCGCGCTTGGCCGTGCGCTCCTGCGATAAACAGAAATTGTGGTCGTATAGTACCTGTTCACCGTCGACGAAGCGCTTCATCGGGCCCATTTCTCTCAGGTCGAAGGGCGTGCCGGCGACGGGAGCGATCTCGCCGGTCGGGATCTGCCGCGCATCGGTCGGCAGGTAGTGGTCGGCTGCGATCATGATGTCGTGGTCGAGCGCATCGTCGCGGCCATCGAGGTTGAAGTAGGCGTGCTGGCAGACATTGGCGATGGTCGGCTGGTCGGTTGTCGTCTCGTAGATTACCGACAGTTCGCCGTTGCCGTGGACCCGGTAGGTCGCCTGGATCGTGCAGTTGCCGGGATAGCCGCTGCGGCCATCGGGATCGACGATCTTGAGGACGACGCGGTCGACGGCATGCTCGACGATCGTCCAGTTGCGCAGCGCGATATTGTCGACGCCGCCGTGCAGATGGGTCACGCCGTTCTCGTTCAGGTCCAGCTGATAGGTCTTACCGTCGAGCGTGAACCTGCCGTCGGCAATGCGGTTGGCGCAGCGGCCGGGCGT
>CAZZZQ010000859.1:0-1639 GCA_964658405.1 uncultured Sphingomonas sp. | reverse complement strand
TGCCCGCCGCGGATGAAGAAGACCTGGAACGGCGCCATCAGCGACGGGGTCTGGGCGCGGTCGAGGATGTCGTAGAGGCTGGTCTCGGCGAGGTCGACGTCATTCAGGCAGAAGTCCCGCAAATCCGGTGGGACCAGCGCAGACAGGACGCCCTTGCGGCAGCGTTCGTAGAGGAAAATCTCATCGCCGGCGAGGACATAGCCGGGGCGCGGCGTCGGCGAGGCGATCTCGAGCAGGAACCGGTCGGAGGAGGCGAAGCTGCGCAGGGAGGCCACTAGAACGACTCCAGCATGTCAGCGACGACGGAGTGGGCGAACTCGGTGGCGATTCGGCGCATCGCGGGGCCTTCCTCCTGGATGAAGAGGCCGACCTCCTGCGTGGACTGGTACTGCTCGCGGTAGCTGAGAGCATCGTTCTGGTAGAGCACGCGGCCGTCGCGAGCGGTCAGGACCACCTTGGCGACGATCGTGATGAGGTAGCTCGAGGTCTGGCTGGTGGAGGAGTCATACGTGAGCGGAGCGACGGACTGGCTGATGATGGTTCCGCTCAGAACTGCGTCGGCGTCGGCCTTGTTGTCGTTCAGGATGACGTACTTCGTGCGGGTGTTCAGCTCGCGGATGATGGCCTGCGTAAACGCCATCTCGGTGTGGTAAGCCTGCACGCGCGTGGTGAAGATGGGGACGGCCAGAGTGCGGACGTTCGCCGGAAGATGGGTCGCCGATCCGGCCTGGTGGTAGCCGCAGCCGGTGAGCGTGAAGAGCAGTAAAACCGTGAGGGAAGTGAGTCGCATCCGCGTCTTTATTGTCGCATCGCAGAAGACTGTGGAGGTCTGTGGGGAGCAAAAGAAAGGCGACCCGAAGGCCGCCTTACTTTCTAGAAGATGCAACTGGTTTACGCGGGAGAGGGCTGGCCTTCGCCGAATCCGGGCTTGCGGCCCTCGTGCGGCTTGATGACAACCTTCGGGGTCTCGCCGCCGGAGTCAGGATCGACACCCGAGAGAGGCGACCGTGCGACCGGCAGCTCCTTGCCTTCGATGATCAGCTTGATGTCCGAGGCGTCCAGGGTCTCACGCTCGAGCAGGGCCGTGGCCATACGGTGCATGATGTCCTGGTTGGACTCGAGGATCGTATAGGCCGACTTGTAGCCGGCGTTTACGAAGCTGCGAACCTCGGCATCGATCTGGCGTGCGGTGTCGTCCGAAAAGTCGCGGGACTGGCCGATCTCGCGGCCAAGGAAGACTTCCTGCTCCTTCTTGCCGTAGGTCATCGGTCCCATGCCGCTCATACCGTACTCGCAGACCATCTTGCGGGCCAGTTCCGTGGCGCGCTCGATGTCGTTGCCAGCTCCTGTGGTCATCTGCTTGAGGAAGATCTCCTCGGCGCAGCGGCCGCCCATCATCATGGCGAGACGAGTCTCGAGATAGTCCTTGGTGACGGTGTGCTGGTCTTCCTCGGGTAGGTAGACCGTGACGCCGAGCGCCATGCCGCGGGGGATGATGGTGACCTTGTGAAGCGGGTCCGAGTGCTCGCGGAGGGCGGAGACGAGGGTGTGACCGGCCTCGTGATAGGCGGTGACCTTCTTCTCTTCATCCGTGAGGAGCATGGACTTGCGCTCCGCACCCATCATGACCTTGTCCTTC
>CAZZZQ010000858.1:0-1649 GCA_964658405.1 uncultured Sphingomonas sp. | reverse complement strand
CCTGCTCACCCCCACCGCCGTCGTCCAGCGCTTCTGGATGCGCAGCGACAAGATCATCCAGTACCACGAGGTCATGACCGTCCAGGCCATCCAGGCCGGCCGCATCACCCGCGTCCTCGGAGACAATCGCGTCGCCATCACCCACAACACCGCCCACTCCGACGCCGACCGCTTCCGCACCGAGCTCGAACGCCGCACCGGAAAACGCGCCATCGCCTGACCCCGGCTTTGCCCGCCAGACTTTTGACGGGTAAACTTCAGCTCGGTAGACTTCAGTTCGCCAGAGTGCGTCGCAGACCTCGCCCTCTAGACCCAGGAGTTGTCCGTGACCACCCCCAATCTTCACCTCGATCCCATCCAGATCCACCACAGCCCCGCCCAGCTTGCAGCCATCATCCACCTCACCATTCCCCGCGCACAGATCCAGTCGGTCATGGGTCCGGCCATCGGCGAGATCTTCTCCGTCCTGCGTGCTCAGGGCATCCAACCCGCCGGCGCGGTCTTCAGCCATCATCTCCGCATGGATCTCGCGACCTTCGACTTTGAAGTCGGCGTCCCCATCTCCACCCCCGTCGCCCCATCCGGCCGCGTGCAACCGGGCGAGCTACCTGCCGCCACCGTGGCCCGCACCAACTATCGCGGCCCGTATGAGCAGCTCGGCCACGCCTGGGGAGACTTCGAAGCCTCCCTCCAGGCCCAGGGCCACACCCCCGCACCCAACCTGTGGGAGCGCTACCTCAAAGGTCCCGAGTCCGGCCCCAACCCCGCCGACTGGTGCACCGAACTCAACCAGCCACTCATCCTCTAAGAATCAATAAATCGCCCTCGAGCAACTCACCCAGGCAGCACCATCCTCCCGCCCAGTCCCGCCTGCAGCTCCTTTTCGGTCGACCTTGCACGCACCCAGGCGACGCCTCCCAGGACGCCAAACTCTCATACACCCTAATCCAGCCGAATTAAATACGGCTCCGCATCCGGAACGTGGATGCTGCTTGCCACCTGCTCTGCCGTGTTCTTATCCGGATACTTGAAGTTGATCCGCACCCAGTGCCCCGTAGGCCCGGCAAACTCGATCACCTTGGCCGTCGAGTACCGCCGTATCAGGTCGTTCTTCAACGAGATCGCATCCTCCTGGTTCAGAAACGCCCCAATCTGCACGCACCAGCGCCCACCCGGAATCGCTACCCGCGTCGTCCCGGCGCTCCTGCTGTCCAGCGTCGTACGAGCCGAGCCAGTCGCATCCGACGAACTCTTTGCCGCCGCCGCACCGCCCCCGGCATACGCCTCCACCCGAACCTTCGCCACCCCCGCCCGATACACCCCCGTAGCCTTCGCCGCCGCCAGGGACAGGTCGATGATCCTGCCGCGCACAAAGGGCCCGCGATCCGTAATCTTCACCACCACGCTCTGGTCGTTGGAGAGGTTCGTCACCCGCACGATCGTTCCCATTGGCAGCGTCAGGTGCGCCGCCGTCATCGCATTCTGGTCGTAGACCTTGCCATCCGCGCCCTTGCGTCCGGCATAAGGCGGCCCATACCAGCTCGCCAGCCCTACCTGCGTCTCCACCACCTTACCCCGCGCCTCAGGCTGCGGAGCGGTCGATCCTGACGCCTGCGCTGACTCCTCCGCACGCGCAGTCGGCCGTCGCT
>CAZZZQ010000857.1:0-1655 GCA_964658405.1 uncultured Sphingomonas sp. | reverse complement strand
TCCCTCCGGCCAGATGTACCTGGTCGAAGGTGACCCGGGCACGGGGAAGACGACCCTCGCCATGCAGTTCATCATGGCCGGGGTTCAGGCTGGTGAAAAGGCGCTCTACATCACCCTCTCCGAGTCGCGGTCGGAGCTGGAGGGTTCGGCTCGTTCCCATGGATGGAATGTCGAGGATCTGCCGATCGCCGAGTTTATTCCGGCCGAGGCCAGCCTGAGCCCGGAGCAGCAATATACTGTCTTCCATCCGAGCGAGGTTGAGCTCGCCGAGACCGTGCAAAAGCTCACACAGCTGATCGACACGATCCAGCCACTCCGGCTGGTGATCGATTCGCTCTCGGAGCTGCGTCTACTCGCCTCCGACACGATGCGCTACCGGCGTCAGCTGCTCGCGCTCAAGCATTTCTTCGTGGGCCGCGATACGACCGTGCTCCTGCTGGACGACCGAAGCGGTCAGGGCAACGACATGCAGCTCCAGAGCATAGCGCATGGCGTTCTCCGGCTGGAGAAGATTCAGCGTAGCTATGGCGTCACCCGCCGCCACATCGAGATCATCAAGCTCCGCGGCAGCTCGTACCGGGAGGGCTTTCACGACTACACGATCATTCATGGTGGCTTGTGTATCTACCCTCGGCTGATCGCGAATGAACATGATGCCTCCTTCGAGAAGGGGCGGATGAAGAGCGGCCACGAAGGGCTGGACAACATGTTCGGCGGAGGTGTCAACCGCGGATCCTCGACCCTTCTGATTGGGCCGACCGGCAGCGGCAAGTCCACGCTCGCCATGGTCTTTGCGTATGCCTCAGCGAAGCGGGGAGAGCGCGCCATCGTCTACGCGTTTGACGAGGTGCTTCGCACCGCGCAGGAGCGGGCCGAAGATCTCGGCATGAAGGTTCGAGAACAGATCGCGAAGGGCACCCTGGCGATGTCGCAGGTTGACCCCGCGGAGCTGTCGCCGGGTGAGTTCGCATGGCAGATTCGCAACGACGTTGAGCAGAAGAACACTCGGGTCGTCGTGATCGACAGCCTCAACGGCTTCATGAGCGCCATGCCCGGCGAGCACGACCTGAACCTCCATCTGCACGAGCTGCTCGCCTTTTTGAGCCAGAAGGGTGTTGTTACCTTCCTCATCCTGACCCAGCACGGCATGGTGGGTGCCATGCATGCAGAGGTGGATGTCAGCTATCTGGCCGATACGGTAATCCTGCTTCGGTACTTCGAGGCTGAAGGCGCGATCAGGCAGGTTATTTCTGTACTCAAACAACGCGTCGGGCGGCATGAACGTACCCTCCGAGAGCTGCATCTGAACGATAAGGGAATCCATATTGGTGAGCCACTCCGGAACCTCCGGGGCGTACTCACCGGGGTCCCCGATATCGCCGCAGAAAAGGACTGAGCCGCATCAGCGGACGTGCAGCTTATGAGTTTAGTGGTACGGGTCATCGCGCCCACCGGACGCGATGCGGAACTGATTACAAGGTCCCTGCAGCAGAACGGTCTCGCAGCCGAGCTGTGTCTCAATCCTGCGCTTCTGTTTGAAGACCGGACTGCGGGTCCGCTCGGGCCTCTTCTGATCGCGGAGGAGGCCCTGAATGCTGCTCTGATCCTTCAGCTCGAAAAACTCCTGAAAGCGCAGCCTGCATGGTCGGATCTTC
>CAZZZQ010000856.1:0-1659 GCA_964658405.1 uncultured Sphingomonas sp. | reverse complement strand
GAGTGGTCCATGAGAGCCTTGGGGTCCGAGGGCGGGACCTGGCGCATGGAGGCGACGTACTTTTCGATGCGGGCCTGCTCGAAGCCGGCCTCGGAGAGGTCCTGCGAGGCGCGGACGAAGACGCCGGGACGGTCGCGGACGGCTTTGCGGAGGGTGTTGAAGTCGCCGCCGGTCTCGGGTGCGAGGAAGAGGATGGCCTGCTGGGCCTCCTCGGGGACGACTACGGTGACGCCTTCTTCGCGGGCGTTGCGGTTCCAGGTCTCGATCTTGGTGAACCAGGTGTCGGGGGGCGGATTGGTGGTGCCGCGCAGAAAGGCGACAATGAGCAGGTAGTGCACGGACTGCGAAGGCGGAAGATCCGGGTGCAGCCACAACTTGTCGCCGCTCTGGAGATTAGGGACGTAGGCGATGGGCAGGGTTTTGGTGCCGCGGGTGACACGGACCTCGATTTTGGGGCCGGCCAGATCGAAGCGGGCCGCCTGCGCCGGGAGCAACGGGGCGAGGAGCAACAGGAAGACAGGCACAAGCAGCAGGGAGAACAGTCGGCACGAGAACTTAGCCATAGCTCTAGTTTAGACGGCGAAAGCGGATGTGGGGGTGTTTTGACTTTTGAGACGTGGGCGAGGGGAGGGATTCTGCTGTTGCAGACAAAGCGTGAGGGCGGGATGGGAATCCCGCCCTCGTTTGGCCGCCAGGAGCTGAGGCTGCTACGCCTTCTGCATGTTGGCGAAGCGGGCGGAGGGGTGATCGCTGGCGATGACGCCGTCGCGGATGGTGATGACGCGATGGGCAAACTCGGCGATATCAGGCTCGTGGGTGACGACGACGATGGTGTTGCCCTGGGCGTGGAGGTCGTCGAAGAGAGCCATGATCTCGTCGCCGGTCTTGGAGTCGAGGTTACCGGTGGGTTCGTCGGCGAGGATGATGGAGGGCTTGTTCACCAGGGCGCGCGCAATCGCAACGCGCTGGCGCTGTCCGCCGGAGAGCTCGTTGGGCTTGTGCATCATGCGTGAGCCGAGGTTGACGGACTCGAGGACAGCCTTGGCGCGGGCGGTCCGCTCGGCGGCGGGGGTGCCGTTATAGATCAGCGGCAGCTCGACGTTGTGGAGCGAGGTAGCGCGGGCGAGCAGGTTGAAGGTCTGGAAGACGAAGCCGATCTCCTTGTTGCGGATTCGTGCGAGTTCGTCGTCGTTGAGCTGGGAGACGTCGTGTCCGTTGAGCCAGTACTTGCCGCGGGTCGGCGAGTCCAGGCAGCCGATGAGGTTCATGAAGGTGGACTTACCGGAGCCGGAGGGGCCCATGATCGCGACGTACTCATTGTGCTTGATGCGGAGGTTGACGCCGCGCAGGGCGTTGACCTCCTGGTCGCCCATGACGTAGGTCTTCCAGATGTTGGAGGTGACGATGACGTCTCCGGGGTGGGGGCCATCGGCGTTGATCTGGTTGGGGTCCTGCGTGGGGTCGATTGCGATTTCAGTTGCCATCCGGTTCTCCGTAATTCAGAGGATAGTACGTTGAGCGAGCGGAGATGGTTCCGGGCGCCGGGTCGATTCAGGACGTTTCAGGGCGGCAGACGGTATCTGGTTCAGCGTCGATCGGCCGCAACCCTGGAGTTTGCCAGCCGCTGGCGTGGAATTTGCCTGCGGCGGGCTTGGGATT
>CAZZZQ010000855.1:0-1659 GCA_964658405.1 uncultured Sphingomonas sp. | reverse complement strand
TGTGCAATGGCCTGGGTTGGGCACGAGAGGCCAAGCACTGATGCGACGGCGACCGCGGAGAGAGGGAGGAGCCTAGCTGCGGCGGGGAAGGAGCGGGTGTTTTGCATGCGGACCTCAGGGAAAAGACAGCAAGTTGTGCGAAAACAATGTGTGCCGGATCTCGCCTGCAGTCGACTGAGAACTGCTCTTTCGGGTCTGAGTGCGGTCCGGGTAGATGACAGGACTGAAATATAAGGGATCGTCCAGGCCGGCTGTATTACAGGTTGCCCGTGGAAGTGTTAAAGGTTGACACGATCACCCGTGGGAAGCAGGAGATGGGCGCGTCAAGACCTTTGACCGCGCATTCACATTCCACTCACCTGGCTTTCGTAGAGTGGGCAGCAACTTGATGCTCTTCGGCGGCAGCCTCAGTACGCCCGGCGGGAAGCGTCCGCGGCACGCCAGCATGGATCGCAACAGGTGGCGGGGGGATGCGCACGTGAGGATTCTGGTGATCGAGGACGAAGCCAAGACGGCCAAGTTTCTCAAGAAGGGGCTTGGGGAAGCCGGTTTCGTTGTGGATGTGGCTTCGGACGGGCAGGATGGCCTTGACTTAGCCAAAAGTGCGGCGTTCGACCTCATCATCCTCGACATTATGCTGCCCAGTCTCGACGGATGGCAGGTGCTGGTTGGGTTGAGGCAGGCTCGTATCAGTGCGCAGATACTGCTGCTCACCGCGCGCGACGCTGTGCACGAGAGGGTCCGCGGCTTTGAGCTTGGCGCCGATGATTATCTGGTGAAGCCGTTCGCTTTCTCGGAGCTCTTGGCGCGCGTGCGCTCCCGACTGCGCCGAAAGCAGGTGCAGCTTCAGGATGTCATGCGGATGGCGGACCTGGAGATCGATCTGCTTCGTCACCGCGCTACGCGAGCCGGTCAGCGGCTTGAACTAACGGCAAAAGAGTTTTTGCTGCTCTCTCTTCTGGCCCGGCGCGCAGGAGAGGTCTTGTCGAGAACGGTAATTGCTGAGGCCGTTTGGGATATGAACTTCGATAGCGACACCAACGTTGTGGATGTAAGTGTGCGGCGTCTGCGAAGCAAGGTGGATGATCCTTTCGCTTCCAAGCTGATTCATACGGTGCGCGGATCCGGGTATGTTCTGGAAGCGCAGTGAGCCCCCGGTGACATGGTCACGCTTGTGGAGAACACTGGCCTTTCGTCTTACAGCGGCCTACGCTTCCGCCGGTCTGCTGCTGGTGCTGGTGGCCACGTGCAGCCTGTACTTGATGCTGGTATCGGAGTTGAACAAGAGCACTGACCTTTTCCTGAAGGACAAAGTGAACGTTCTGCGCACGCTGCTGCGCGAGCGGCCTGACGACGAGGAGGCACTGCACGAGGAGGTCGTTCTCGAGTCGGCGGCGCGAAGGTACGAGCAGTTCTATATATGCCTGCTGGCTCCTGACGGCACGCAGATGCTGATGACGCCCGGGATGGCAGCGGAGATCGACCTCGCCAGCTTGTCGGCGCGATCTGCCGCAGAAAAGGAGCGCGCTTTCCCCATGACAGGCAGGAGCGGGAAGGCCTTCCGTGCGATCGAGACTACGGTCGCGTCGGGAAGCGCGCCGGCCAGCCGCGTCACCATTGAAGTCGCGGTGGATGTGTCTCGAAAAGAAAGCTTGCTGG
>CAZZZQ010000854.1:0-1663 GCA_964658405.1 uncultured Sphingomonas sp. | reverse complement strand
CTCCTGTCTGAAAGTCACTGAGGCTTTCTATCCAAAACAACGAGGCTCTACCGATGCGATCCTGCACTTGTCCTCACAGTTCTTCTCGCTGCTTCTGCAGCAGTTCGTCTGTTGCCCTCTTTGCCTTGATCTATTGCATGCTTGCGGCGACGGCACTCTTCGCTCAAGCCCCGGCTCCCCAGACCCCGGAAAGAGATCGGGCGGTCACTTTGGCAGAAGCCACTGCGGTGCGCGACGCCTTTGTCGCACGCATCCATGCGGATGGGTTCAGTTGCCCCATTTCCGTTCCTACCATTTTGGTCGAGGACGTGCCATCGTTTGGGCAGTATGACGAGAAAACAAACGTCATTCGCACTTCCGATTGGACCTTACTCAATCCCCGGGAGAAGGCTTTCTTTTTTCAGCTGGCCGGTCCGGGAGCTAAGGAATCAGAAGTTCGCACCACGTTTGATAAAGGCGCTCATAGCTGGATCTTCGTACACGAGTTAGGTCACTGGTGGCAGGCCTGTCGCAACGTTGATTCCAAGAGCGATCCGTATCAGGTGGAGTTCGGGGCTGACCGCATCTCGCTGGCATACTGGCGTGAAGTCGATCCGAACGTTGTCGCTACGATGATGCCCATCTTTCAGGGTGTGTTAGACCATTCGCCAAATCCTGTTCCCCCGGGGAAGGGTGTGAAGGCCTATTTCAACAAACACTACCAGGAGCTAGGGCCGAGTCCAGCATATCCCTGGTTCCAGTCCCAAATGAATGTTGCCGCATATGATGAAAGGCCTTCACCCACATTTGCCGAAGCTCTTCGCAGCTCGCCTGATAAATAGGAGTCACGGATGAGTCCGAGTGTCGCGTCCAATACGCCCGAGAAGTGCGTTTCTCGATACTTATGGTCGCTCACGATCATCCGCGGAGAGGATTCGCAGCGGGCATCGCCCGTTTCTCATACAAATGCGGCCTGTTGTCTTAATCTCCATCGAGCAATCCGGGCCATGGGATTGCGTTACCGTATTCGATCGCATGACTCGGAGAACCGGCTTCATGTCCTTTCTTTGTAGGATCATTGTCCTTTCCGCTCTTCTTCTTACCGGGATTAGCCTCGCCTCAGCGCAGCAACAGGAGACCTCAGGCACATTTGCTTTGCATAAGTTCGCCAGACCTGTAGGGAAGGAAACCTACACGATTGAGACGAAGGGCGATCAGTACGAACTCAGATCGCACTTTCTCTTCACCGATCGCGGGACGCCGGTCGCACTGGAAACCGTGTATTCCGCGAAGACCTCTGATCTTTCGCCACTCACCTATAGCGCAAAAGGGAAGACGTCCCGCCACTCTGATATGGACGATCACCTCGCCGTGACAGGCAACTCCATCGCGGCGGAACGCCAGGGCAGGGCCGAGACGCAAGTTGTCACGGGCTCCTGGTTCATCGCCGATGGTTACTCACCCGTCGCCATGCAGGAGCAGATGATGCGATGGTGGCTGACCCACGGCAAGCCAGACGAATTTACCGCCTATCCATCCATTTCGAAAGTCCACGTAAAACCCTCTACTAAACTATCCATTGGCTCGTTGACAGCGCAGGGCTACACCGTCGAAGGCCTTATATGGGGCACGGAATCCCTGTGGATGGACTCCTCCAACAACCTGATTGCCCTCGTCGGCATTG
>CAZZZQ010000853.1:0-1665 GCA_964658405.1 uncultured Sphingomonas sp. | reverse complement strand
CTTCCTCGTGTTTGCCGGGGTCCTATTTCTGACGCTTGCCGGTATCTGGTCGTTGCGTCACGTCCCGGTCGATGCGCTTCCCGACATCTCCGATGTGCAGGTGATTGTCCATACAAGCTGGATGGGCCAACCGCCGGACATTATCGAAGACCAGGTCACATACCCCATCGTGACCAGCCTTCTCGCTGCGCCGCATGTGAAGGCAGTCCGCGCTCAGACCATGTTCGGTGACTCGTATGTATATGTCGTGTTTGAGGACGGCACGGACTTGTACTGGGCGCGTTCTCGCGTGGTCGAATACCTGCAACAAATTGGCGGTCGTCTGCCTTCGGAAGTTCATCCGGCCATTGGTCCGGATGCAACGGGCGCGGGCTGGGTCTTTGAGTATGCCTTGGTCGATAAGAGCGGCAAGCACAGCCTGGCCGATCTCCGTACCCTTCAGGACTGGCACCTGCGGTATGAACTGGAGACTGTTCCCGGCGTCTCGGAAGTTGCGAGCATCGGTGGGTATGTGAAGCAGTACCAGATACGGCTCGATCCGAACAAGCTGCTGGCGTACAACATTCCTCTCTCGATGGTCATCGACAGGGTAAAGGCCAGCACAAATGAAGTCGGCGGCAGGGTGCTCGATCTAAGCGGAGCGCAATACATGATTCGCGGCCTCGGCTATTTGAAGTCGCTCAACGATCTTGAGTCGATTGCCGTGGGCAGCAAGAATGGAACTCCCGTGTTGCTCCGCGATCTTGGGAGCGTCGCTTTTGGCCCTGACATCCGCGAGGGCGTAGCCGAGTGGAACGGCGAAGGCGAAACGGTTGGCGGCATCGTCGTCATGCGGCAAGGCATGAATGCGTTGAAGGTCATTGAAGGCGTCAAGCAACGGTTCCGAGAGATTGCGCCGTCACTTCCGGCGGGAATCCAGATTGTCGCGGGGTACGACCGCTCCGGCCTCATCAACGATTCAATTGCGACTCTTCAGCGCGACTTACTGGAAGAGGCCATCATCGTCAGCCTGGTTATTATCGTCTTCCTCTTCCACTTCCGTTCAGCGTTGATTGCCATTGTTGCTTTGCCAATCGCCGTTCTGGTCACATTCATCCCAATCTACTTCCTCGGTGTGACCTCGAACATCATGTCTCTAGGCGGCATCGCCTTAGCTGTCGGTGTGCTCGTGGACGCTGCGATTGTCATGGTGGAGAATGGCTACCGACATCTCTCGGAGAGGCAGAAATCCGACCCGAGTCCGGTATCAGAACCGGAGCGTCGCGAGATCCTTATCAACGCTGCAAAGCAGGTTGGCCCCGCACTCTTCTTCTCACTACTCATCATCGTTGTTTCGTTCCTGCCCGTGTTTCTCCTGGAAGCTCAGGAAGGCCGGATGTTTCGACCCTTGGCCTGGACGAAGACGCTGGCGGGGGGTTCTTCCTCGGTCATTGCCATTACGCTCGTTCCTGTTCTTATGGTGATGCTGATTCGAGGACGGCTCAAGCCCGAAAGCGCCAATCCAATCTCGCGCTTCACGCAAGCGATCTACCTGCCTGTTCTGCGGTTCTGTCTGAAATATCGCAAGCTGACGATTGCCGTCAATTTGCTATTTCTACTGGTCACGCTGCCCGTTGCATTCAAGCTCGGGAGTCAGTTCATGCCTCCGCTCTTTGAAGGATCGAC
>CAZZZQ010000852.1:0-1674 GCA_964658405.1 uncultured Sphingomonas sp. | reverse complement strand
GCCTCTCGCGCGTGCAAGGGGCACCTTCATCTTCTGCGCTTCGCTTGTGCAGACCAGCCTCTTCGAGCCGCCCTTCGGGGAAGGCATCCGCCCCCTGCACTTGCTACCTCCGCAGGCGTGGGCCTGGGCCAAGGCGTGTCTGTAAGAACAGCCACAGCCGAACCATTCCAAAGCCGAGGCCACACCGATGAAGAACTCCACCAGCCCTGCAGCCAAGCCCAATGTCTACCAGATCGTCACCGACCGCATCCTCGCCAGCCTCAAGAGCGGCGTCATCCCTTGGGAAAAGCCCTGGACTGCTCCTATCTATGCCAGCCGCAGCTTTCCGCGCAACTTCAAGACAGGCCGGGAGTATCGCGGCATCAATGTCCTGCTGCTTTGGTCAAGCCCCTACAAAAGTTCTTCCATCCTGAGCAGAGAAAAGGCTACCCTCTCTATGCTGATGATCGGCTTCAACAGCTGTTAGGCATTCAAGTTGCGGTCAGTCTGGACTTCTATCGATTCACTCAGGATTTGATCTCTGCGCCATTTTTAGAAGCCGAACACCTAGAGAGATCTCAGGATTTTCTCGGCCGTAATCTGCGGAGAGTCATATTGATCGATGATGTGTTGCCCAAGAAGAATGGCCATCCGTCTGCTCCTTCCGAGATGAATTTGCTCCTCGAAAGAGCCGCTGCGCAAGCGTTAAACGAAGCAGAACTCTTCAGGCTTATGGCGGAATGCAGCGTGGATGCGCTTTGCCGCTTCAGTCTCGACCTGCATTGCCTCTATGCTTCTCCCTCTGCGACCACTATCCTTGGGTGGTCCTTCGATGAGTTAATTGCCCGCCGGGCCTGGGACTTGATCCACCCTGACGACGTGCTCGCAGCAAGGCGTGCACACCGGCGAAACATGGGTGAGCCGAATGAAGCGAGATTATCAGTCGCGCTACGAATCAAGAAAAAAGACGGCAGCTACGTTTGGATGGAAGCGACCACCCGGCTGATGCGCTTGCCGGATACGAAGCCGCCGCTGCAGGTGTTGGCCAGCTTACGCGACATCAGTGAGACCAGGCTCATCGCCGAGGAGCAGGAAGCGCTCACACTAACGGATAGCCTCACTGGACTGGGGAACCGACGGTGCTTCGATCAGGCGCTCGTCCGAGAGTGGCGTCGCGCTGTTCGGGAGAACACTTCACTGACACTGCTGATGCTGGACGTCGATCATTTTAAGAGCTTCAACGACCGCTACGGCCATCAGGCAGGCGACGCTTGTCTGCGTGCCATCGCGACTGCGGTCACACTGGGAGCAAGACGTCCCAGCGACGCAGCCTTTCGCTATGGTGGTGAAGAAATGGCGGTCCTTTTACCCAGTACCGACGCTGTCGGCGCCGCCCTGATAGCCGAACAAATTCGAGTGACCATCGAGAATCTGCGCCTTTCCCCTATGGGAGACGAGGAGCGAGGGTCTCCAATGACAACCAGCGTTGGAGCGGCCACGATGCGTCCGCAGACGCACGGCGTGCATAGTTTGCCGACGCTCTTGCTCACGGCAGCAGACCAGGCCCTCTACGAAGCAAAGAAAAGAGGAAGAAACCGGGTGGAAGCGCATCTCCCGGCGGACTGATCTTCGCGCGTCCTCGTTTTCCGTGTCTATCCACCGCTATTTCGATGGCTTCTTCGCGACATTTGATAC
>CAZZZQ010000851.1:0-1679 GCA_964658405.1 uncultured Sphingomonas sp. | reverse complement strand
GGCCGCGGCTATGCGCTGGTGAGGGGTGCCGACGGCCATCCGCTCCGGTCGGCGGCCGCGATCGCGCCGGGGGCGCGTCTCGGACTGGAGTTCATCGACGGCACGATCGCCGCTGAGGCGCTGGGCCCCGAAGGCGACGCGCCGACGCGGATTGTCAAGCCTTCCGGAGAGGACGGCGTTGTCGTGGCCGCCGCGAGGCCGAAGCCCGGGCCGGCGAAGTCGCCGGCGCGGACATCGGCCAGTCAGGGCAGTCTATTCTAATCAGACTCGCTGACCGAGCCGTCCGGCTGGTGGACTCTGCCGGCCGGGCGTCCGCGACGTGGCGACCATTGTGCCCGCTCGTCGACAAACCGTCAGGAGACTTCGCCGGCGGGAAGAGCTCCTTGCCGAGGCCGGTCAAGCCAATCGACGACCTTGCGGCCCAGCCAGTTGCCGGGCGTCTCAACCACCTCGAACGTCACCCACGAGATCGGGACGATGACCAGAAGCGCTAGGACTGCGGAGACCGGGAAGGCCAGTGCGGGCGGCAGGCCCCAGCGGTAAGGCGCCAGGAAGGCGTGTCCCATGAGGATGATGATCAATCCGTGCAGCAGATACATGGAATAGCTGATTCGGCCGAAGAACGCCGTCACGGGATTGACGATGGCGAAAGGCCGGACGGAGAAGGCCAGGAGCAGCAATCCGCAGGCGAGGCCTTGCCAATACCGTTCGGGCACAATGACGGTGGTGCCGTTGAGGATCAGCTCAAAGGTAAAAGCCGAGCAGGCCAGCAGCAGGACGGCGATCCGTGACCTGTTCTGATGCTCTTGAAGATGTCGAGAGAGATCGAACACGAGCATGCCCATGATGAACATGGGCAGAGAGTGAGAGAGGGAGAGCAGGGCGTAGCGGGGAGGAAGGCCGCTGTTGACGATGAGGCTGTCACCCAAGCTGGCAACGAGCAGGGAACCGACGGTCGCCGCCACCTTGAGCGTGATGCCGGGGAGCCTCGGGTAGAGGATCGGGAATAGCGCGTAGAACAGCATTTCCACGCCTATCGTCCAGCCGGCGAAAATCACGCTGTCTGCCAGTCCAGGGATGAGATTGAACGTGAATGACACATTCGCGAGCAACGGCCCGGTCGGCGGCAACACCTTGGACCAGGTGGTCCAAAGTAGGATCGTGGCGTAGAACAGCGGTGCGATCCGAAAAAACCGTTTAGCATAGAACGAGAGTTTAGGATTACTATGCCGCTCATAGCTCGGCATCAGCATGGTTAAGAGAAAGCCGGAGATAGCAAAGAACAACGGGACCCCGGCCTCGCAGACGTGATTGGCGATGCTGGCCATCCAAACGGGTGTCGTCAGAGGCGCGCCGGAGGCGATCAGCCGAAGGTGGTAGACCACCACCCCGATCGCCGCGATGCCGCGTAGTGTGTCGATCGAGTCGAGCCGCCGCTGATGCATCGGGAACCTCTCTGGTGGTTCCCTGCTCTTAATTCACCCGAACCCGCTCAACCAGATCAATCGGGCAGAGAGGTGAGCCGATTCAGGCGTGATCACCACCACAGGACGAAATCGGCGTCCCGCGAGGCAATATCGTTGTCTGAGGGATTCGCAGGCAGAAACGTGAACGGCGTCTCGATCCGGCCTGTAACGCCCCATCCGGGGATCGCTTCAATCCCGTGCGATCATCTCGAT
>CAZZZQ010000850.1:0-1683 GCA_964658405.1 uncultured Sphingomonas sp. | reverse complement strand
CCCCAGCTTCTTCATCAGGTCAGCGGCCTGCTTCGACGGGGAAGCAAGCTGCAGGAACATCTGCTTCAAGCTGGTACCGGCATCGGAACCGAGAAGACCAGCGTTGGCGAAGGCCGACAGGGTTCCCACCGTGTCATCGATGGAAAGACCGAACTGGGAAGCAACGAGGCCACCCTGATTCAGCGCCATCCCGAGGTCATCCACCGAACCGAGAGCCTTGTCAGCGCCAGCCGCGAGGAGGTCTGCGACGTGGGGCACGTCCTTGCCCTTGAGCCCAAACTGCGTCATCGCGACCGCTGCCACCGACGTCGCGTCAGCAACAGAGATCTGGCCGGCAGCCGCAAGATCCAGCGACCCCTTAAGTGCGCCACCCATAATCTCAGCGACGGAAACACCGGCCTTGACCAGTTCCGTCTCACCCTGAGCCACCTGCGTAGCCGAGAAGCCGATCGATTGACCTAGATTGAGTGCGGCATCGGACAGGGTCTTCATTTCGCCGGAGGTTGCGTGAGACAGCGATTGGACCTGCGACATCTCCTTCTGAAACTCTGTGAACTTCGCGACGGCAATGCCGACACTCGCGGCAGCGACCCCACCGAACGCGACCAGGCCAACACCGAGCTGGTTGAACGCCTCCCCCTGCTTCGAGAGCTTCTCGGCCTCGGAGGTGAGGTCGCCGGTCTTCAGGCGTGCGCGCTCCAGGCCCGCGATGTAGTTCGACACCTCAGCAACGAGGCTTACTTTCGTGACTCTGTCGGCCATCAGTCGGCCTCCTTCTGTTTCGTTGGAATCGGATCGCTAGCAAGCTCCCGCTTCGAGGCGATCTCGTGATCGAGCGCCCTGGTCCCGTCGGTATTCCCCCGGAATGCCGTCAACATCTCCTGAGATTGGAGGCTGACAAGCCGAATACCGGCGTGGGTCATGGCGCGGTCAAGGTCGTCAGGTTCAGGGCCCTCAAGGCGGGCAGCAGTCCGACGCACATTCCGGCTAACCCGAAGCCAATCGAGCAAGTACCGCTTGCTCCGGTCGTCCGCGTTCGCTTCCTTGACGATCGCCTCAACCCAGGACAGCCACCGATTGAGCACCGTGGCCCCAGCCCACTGCGTCTCATCGAAGTACCAAGCCCAATCGGGGAAGCCCGAGAGGTAGCGGCTGCGTTTCGCCCTGACCATCAGATGGTCCCGCTTCCCCGGTAGAAGCCCCGGACACCCGTCGACTTCGGCAGCACGTCGTCCTCAAGCGGAGGGATACCAAGCGTGTATAGCAGCCGAGCCAACGAACCACGGTTCTGCCGCGCCTCAGCGATCGCCGGATTCAGCCTTAGACCCTGCGACGAATCGATCATCACCCCGTACTGCTTGACCGCCGCATCAAGACGGACGATTTGGTCACGAGTACGGCAAGCCTCTTCAAGCATCGCCAGCTCATGCTTTGCCCACTCGTAATCATCGGTCGAGGAATCCCAAAGCTTCCGGCCCGCCGCATCCAAACCACGAGGCGTTTGCGGGCGACTTTCCGTGCCGTTTGAATTAGTCACTTCCGCGTCCTTTCAAGGATCGAGACGGGTGAAGGGTCCGTCATTTCAAAGCTGGGATCGGGCCGGTGCCCGCCCCGGAGGTACCAGCAGGCTCGACGCATAGGGGGTACCCCCACCCGGTCAGAACGATGCGCTTGTCGAGGGGA
>CAZZZQ010000849.1:0-1683 GCA_964658405.1 uncultured Sphingomonas sp. | reverse complement strand
ACCATTCCATCTGACCGCGTTGAGCGTTGCCGAATGATCAATACCGATCGCGTGGTATGAGCCTACCGGTGCCGATCGGGCTGCATCCCGACCTCACGGTAATCATCATTCTGTGTACGCCCCTCGGCCGCCGAGGGTCGCTCGCCCGCTGCAAGCCGGTCGCCGAGCATGCGATGGAGGTCAGCGAGTCCGGTCGACAACTGATCATCGGCAAACCCCTCCCCCCGTCGCTCGGCCTGCGCAAACAGGTCGAGCGAGCCAGCAAGCTCGGGGTCGGCGAAGAGCGCTGCGCTCTCGCCTGCCCGCCAAAGCTCGGCAAGTTCGTGAGACCGGATCATGCAAGCCGAGGCCGTCCGATCCCCCGCAACGGTGGTGCTTGGCGGTGCCGGCGGCGCGGCACCCCTGCCCTTGATTTCGGCCCGCGTGAGTGCCGCCAGACGGTAGCGCAGAACCCGGGTTTCCGGGGTATCCGTTGCTGAAGGCAGGTACTGCCAGTTCAGGAGAGCAATAAGCTCCGCTGTGCTGGTGGCCGACGCGGCTTTGCGCCAGTCCGCCAAAGCCCGCTCGTTAGCCGACAGATCCGCGGGTTGAGCCAAGATGAAACGCTCGAAGAGTGGATCGCTGGCTACTGCGACAGGCAGCGGTGCAGGGTTACCGTTAGCGGCGGAATGGGCGAAGCCGAGGGCCACTGCAATCGTACCGAGCTGCGTCGTCATGATCGCACGATCGTCGATCGATCGTCCAAGGATCATCTCGAGGATTGGCGTCAAATCCTTCACTGCGGCCTGGCCCGCATCGATCACGTCGAGCCTGTTCACGATCTCTCTGTGTGTCGCCTCGATGCGCTGGCCGCTTTCGGTCAGCGCATCGAGCTGCTCCTGCACGAGCGTCAACGCGTCCAGGAGGCCTGCCAGAGCAACGCTTACCTGGTCCGTACTCATCGTTCCGGCCCACCCCTATCCGGCGAACGCGCGCGGTCCCGGGTTGCGCGATCACGATCCAATATCTCGCGAAGGACCTCCTCCGGCCTGCTGGGGGTCGGTGCCGTCGCCTGCCTTTCGGCCTCGTCCATAAGCAAGCGCAACCGGTCGGACACCCCTGAAGGTCGGCGTTCATTCGGGATGTCTTCGGTCCTGTCGGGCGTCTGCTGGAGTGCCCGCTTAGCCTCTAGTTTTCCACGCATGACACGAGAACGCTCCAATGCTGCTACGATCGGATCAGGCCCACGATACCCAACAGCCGGGCGCGACCGAGCATCGACGAACGCGCCGTGTACGCGGGTCGGTGAAGCCGAACGCATTGCCCGGGCGGAGTTGGCCTCGGGCGGCGGCAATGCCGCAACGAACCGTCCGAGGCTCTGTGCGACCACCTGATCGGCAAGGGAAGGAGAAGCCGACAGTTCCGCGACGGATCGCATGTAGGTCGCGCGAACAATCGCCTGTCGACTTGCAAGAATGGCCTCGACCGGGTCAGAAATACCCTGGTTGCGAAGGCGCTGGGCGCGCTCGAAGCGGCTCGTGTCGATCCGCGGAACCTGCCCCTTGTCGCGCATCTTCTGGACCCCAATGTGCTCATGCACGGGGTCGATACCGCGCGCTCTGGTCGGCGTAGCGTTGGCCTCGATGCCTCGTTCGCGGAGCTTCTCGGCGAAGCGTTGCCGCCATCGAAACAGATCATCCCGGT
>CAZZZQ010000848.1:0-1688 GCA_964658405.1 uncultured Sphingomonas sp. | reverse complement strand
AGCGACGAGAGATGCAGCACCTCTTTGAACACCGGAATATGCGCCGCCCACACGCCGAAGCCAATGCCATCCACGCCAAACATCCCCGCCGTCGCCCAGCGTGCCTTCTCCGGCTTCATCATTCCACCACTCCCTGTACCCAACCTAACAGCTAGGACCTCCTCTCCCAACCGGCTGGCGGCCAGGACCCACACGGACGGTGGGCCCTGGCTCAGCCACGTCGACCGAAGACTAGAAGACTAGAGGGTGTTATGAACTGCGCACCAACTTAGAGTCTTTGCGGCGGGTTGTTTTTTCTTGAGCATGGAAGGATGGGCAAGTCTCGGAAGGTCTATCCGTCTGATGTGACGGAGGAGGAGTGGTGGTTTGTGTTGCCGTATTTGTTGTTGTGCCGGGAGGATGCGGGCCAGCGGGAGCATGAGCTACGGGATGTGTTCGACGCGGTTCGGTACGTGGCACGGAGTGGCTGTTCGTGGCGCATGATTCCGGGCGATCTTCCGCCGTGGGCTGCGGTGTATCAGCAGTTTCGTCGCTGGCTGGACGCGGGGGTATTCGAGGCCCTGGTGTCGGATGTCCAGTCGATTGCCCGCGAGTGGGCCGGACGCAAGGGCCAGCCGAGCGCGATCTGTATCGACAGCCGCACGCTGCAGTCCACGCCCGAGTCAGGTGCTCGCGCCGGCTATGACGGAGCCAAGCGGCGCAAGGGATCCAAGGTGCACATCGCCGTCGATACACTGGGCCACCTGTTGGCCCTGACCGTCACCCCAGCCGATCAGGGCGACCGGGATCAGGTCGCACCGCTGGCCGAACAGGTCCAGCAGGTCACCGGCAGCGCGGTGGAGTTGGCCTACGTCGACCAGGGATACACCGGACCAAAGGCCGCCGACGCCGCACAACAGCACGGCATACGGCTAGAGGTCGTCAAGCACCCCATGGCAAAACGAGGCTTCGTGCTGCTGCCGCGCAGGTGGGTCGTCGAACGCTCCTTCGCTTGGGCCGCACGCTTCAGAAGACTCGCCAGAGACTATGAACGACTCCCGCAAACTCTCAAAGGAATACATTTCATCGCCTTCGCCATCCTCATGACCAGCAGGCTCATCACACTCGCAACTTCATAACACCCTCTAGCGCTGTGTCCCCGAGAAAGGACGGAGGCGTACAAAGACGTTGAAGCCCACCGGGTCGGAACCGTAGATGGAACGCAGCACCTGGGGCACCCCGTAGGTGGTCACCTGCGCGCCTACGGCGGTGCGCAGATGCGGAATCAGATCGAGGTCGCGATCGTAACCGAAGGTATAGGCCTGCACATGGCCGATCGGCTCTTCGTGAAAGCCCGGGGGCGGCGCGCTTTCACCGTTCTGCAATTCGTTGGTGCGGCCGGCGTTCTCGATGCGCGTCCAGACGTAGTTGCGGGTCGCGAAGCGCAGGGTGGACTCCAGCAGATAGCTGTTGATCTTTGCTGCTCCGCCCTGGGCACCCTCCGACAACGAACGCGTCCGCCCCCACACGACCGACGAAGCCCAGTTGCCATGCTGCAGCGGCCGGTTGTACATGGCCGAGGCGGTCATGCGCGTCTGGCTTTCGTCGGGGTAGAGACTCTCCGGGCTGACGATGTGCCCGTAGGAGTACTGGCCGCTCCAATTCCTGCCCGGCTGCAGGGTCATCCGCGTGGACCATGAATCGATGCG
>CAZZZQ010000847.1:0-1696 GCA_964658405.1 uncultured Sphingomonas sp. | reverse complement strand
CTCTACGGCCCGCTTCCGCCCTTCACCGCGAAGGCTCCGGCCCTGGTCGCCCTGACCGCCGGCGACAAGAAGAACCGCAGCGGCCGCCGGGCGTTTGTCCTTGCCACGGGAATCGGAAGCACAACAGTCGCCTACGACGTCACCGATGCCGAGCTGATCGCCGCCACCGACGCCAAGCTCGCACTCATGCAGAAGCAGGCCGCATCCAAACCGGCGAAGCGGAAACATTCTTGAGCACACGACCCGAACACGAGCTGACCACCGGCGCCCGCCCCGTCGGCGTCCAGAGCGAAGCCGCGGCTGCCGATGCCGTGCAGCAGATGTTCGACACCATCGCGCCCAAGTACGACCTGCTGAACCATGTGCTCTCGGCCGGCATCGACCGCTGGTGGTGGAGCCGCGCAGCCCGCTCCTTCCGCCCCGTTCTGCAGCGGCCGGAGAGCGTCGTCCTCGATCTTTGCTGCGGCACCGGGGACATGGCACTCGCGCTCCTGAAGCACCGGCCCAAAGCAGGCGCACCAATCCTTGCCGTCGACTTCTCCCACAACATGCTCTCGCGTGGCGCGGCCAAGTTCGCCCCGCACCCCATCATCCCCATCGAAGCCGACGCGCTGCACCTCCCCGTCGCCGCCGGATCGCTCGACCTCGTGACCTCCGCCTTCGGCTTTCGCAATCTCGCCAACTACGAAGAGGGCCTGGCCGAGCTCTTCCGCGTCCTGCGCCCCGGCGGCCAGATCGGCATCCTTGACTGCAATCAGCCCAGCGGGATCGTCGGCGCCTTCTACTCGCTCTACTTCAAGCAGATCCTCCCCAGGCTCGGCGGCCTGATCTCTGGTGAATCGAGCGCGTATAGCTACCTCCCCGCGTCGGTCGAACGCTTCCCGCGCCCGCCGCGCATGCTGCAGCTCATCCGCGAGGCAGGCTTTGTCGATGCGTCGTGGACCAGCTATACCTTCGGGGTCGCCGGACTCTATCGAGCTACAAAGCCCGCAACGCAGCGATAACCTGCACCATGTACGATTTACGGATGGGTGCCACGGTGACGAACGAATCTGCCGCGCAGACGCATATCGCCAAGCGGTCGGCCGCCCTGACCTCGGTCGTCGCCGCGCTCGGCATCACCCTGCTCAAGCTGATCACAGGCCTCTTCACCGGCTCCCTCGGCATGCTCTCGGAGGCGGCCCACTCCGGCATTGACCTGATCGCCGCGGCTATCACGCTCTTCTCGGTCAACGTCTCAGACCGGCCCGCCGACGATGATCACAACTACGGCCATGGCAAGATCGAAAGCCTCTCCGCCTTCGCCGAGACGGTGCTCATGCTGGGCTCCTGCATCTGGATCCTGACCGAGGCCATCCGCCGCATCCTCTCGCACGAGCACCTCGCACTCCGGCAGTCCATCTGGCCCTTCCTTGTGCTCTTCCTCTCGATCGCGGTCGACTACACGCGCTCACGCAACCTCCACCGGGTCGCGAAGGAGCACGGAAGTGAGGCCCTCGAGGCCGACGCCATCCACTTTGGTACTGACATGTGGTCCTCCTTCGCCGTGCTCATCGGCCTTGCGACAGCCTTCGTAGGCGAGCACTGGCACATCCCCCGGCTGGAGCTGGCCGACCCCATCGCCGCCATCATCGTCTCCGCCATCATCCTCCGCGTCACCTGGCGGCTGGCGAAGCAGACGATCGATGCCCTGCTC
>CAZZZQ010000846.1:0-1710 GCA_964658405.1 uncultured Sphingomonas sp. | reverse complement strand
CCAGTGCATCCCGGTCGTCTTACCGTCGTAGACCTGCATTCGGTACATCCCGACGTTGCGCTTGCCGGACTTGGGGTCTCGTGTGATGACGCAGGGCAGGGTGATAAAACGGCCACCATCCTGCGGCCAGGTCTTAAGGATCGGGAGCCCGAGCAGGTTTACATCCTCGCCCTTATGAATGACCTGCTTGCAGGCTGCGTCGCGGGCCGCGATCACCTTTGGGAAAAAGCTGCCGATCTCCGCCAGCATGGGAAGCATCTTCAGCTTGTCCATCATCGAGGTGGGGGTCTGCGGGTGGAGCAGCGTGCGGATCCGGTCGGCGATGCCGTCAAGCGAGTCGACATTCAGGGCAAGCTTCATCCGCGCCTCGGAGCCGAACTGGTTCATCAGCACGCGGGAGCCAGGATAGCCTTTGACGTTCTCGAACAGCAGCGCCGGGCCGCCGGCCTTCGCAGTTCCCTTGCCCAGTTTCGAGGCACGGTCGGCGATCTCCGCCATCTCCAGAATCGGGTCGACCTCCTGCGTAATCCGTTTCAGCTCCCCTGCCTTGTCCAGCTGCTTGATGAAGTCGCGTAGATCGTTGTAAGCCAATGCTCTCTCCTGCCGCAAAACGCCGCGGGCCATCTCTGATGGTAATCGCTTGAGCTGGCTCCAAACGGCAGCGGCTATGCGTCGATCAAATCCTGCGAGAGATTTGTTGGCGGACTAACGGTCAGTCCGTGGAACTTATCGACCCGCCACCGGTGTCTATAAACACACGGCCGCATTCCTCGCAGATGCGCACCAGATCCGCAGTTCGGAGGGTGCACCATGTTTGAGGAAAGTCTTTTCTAGTCGCAGCACGCCGCAGTCCCGCCAGCCCGGCGAGCCACCACCATGGTCTCCATCGTCTTGCAGCTGCTGATCGCCTCCGTTGTGATCGCGCTGCCCTTGCTGCACCCGGAGTCGCTTCCCGGTCGAATCCTGAAGTCTCAGCTGCTGCCCCCGCCGCCACGACCTCAGCCCCAGCTGCCGCGAGTTGTTGAACATGTTCATGCGGACTCCTCGAACGCGAACGTACCGGCGTTTGGACATGCGCTCGCAGCGCCAAGAATTATTGCGAATAGCATCAGCCTGTCCACACCGGTCGAGCCGGCGCCCGGTGTCTTCAAAGAGATGACCAGCGGAATGCCAACAGGTCTGCCATCGCTTGCCGCTGCCGATCAGGGTAACCGGGTGACGGTGAGCGCTCTGTCCAACGCAAAACCTGGTCCGGTGCGTGTATCGAGCGGCGTATCCGCCGGCCTGCTGCTCGCGCCAATGAAGCCGGTCTATCCCCAGATCGCGAAAGCGGCTCGCGTTCAAGGAAGCGTCATGGTCGAGGCAGTCATTTCAAAGGCCGGCACGATCGAGAGTCTGCACGTTATGAGTGGTCCGGCCATGCTGCAATCAGCCGCCATTGAAGCGATCCGAGCAGCACGCTATCAGCCCTTTCGGCTGAATGGCGAACCCACTGAGGTCCAGACCACGATCACCATCAACTTTCAGCTGGGACCGTAGCTAGAGAGCGGATACGAGCTTTGACGTGACCGTCATTTGAATGGGGGCTGGCTCAATATACGCAACAAGCGGAAAGCCAGCCTCCTTCCACCCATCGAAGCCGCCACGAAGGGGCCGTACCCGGTGTACGCCTACCTTCTGGAGCTCCATTGCGACCTTCGCGCTGGTCTC
>CAZZZQ010000845.1:0-1714 GCA_964658405.1 uncultured Sphingomonas sp. | reverse complement strand
CTACTTCATCGTCTCGGACGGAACCGCCAAACCCTACCGGGTCCACATGCGCAACCCATCCTTCGCCACGCTCCAGGCCCTCGAGACCATGTGCAAGGGCCGCCTGCTCGCAGACGTCGTCTCCGTCATCGGCTCGATCGACATCGTGCTTGGAGAGATCGACCGGTAACCGCTTCACCAGGGGTAAGTTTGAACAACGAACGCGTCTTCACGGAACTCTGGACATCGTTCGCATCGCAGATCAGAAGTTACGCAGCGGCACACGGGCTGAACAGCCGCCATCATGCAGTCGTTGAAGTCGGACCGGAGATCATCATCCTTCGCGTCAACACCCGCTGGCTCCAGTTCACGCACAGCGAGATGACCGAAGACAGCAGTCAGTCGCAGCCGTTCCGGATCAACATCGACGGGACCGTCACGATTGGCGAAGTAACCGAAGACATGGACTTTACAGCCGAGCGGCTGACGCGGGAGCTACTACAGTGAGCACTATCGCCAATACGATCTTTTCGCCGGAGATGGCCGCCCGCTTCGACCATCTCGTGACCATCTATCCCTTGCGCCGGTCCGCCCTCGTCCCCATGCTGCTCTACGCGCAGGACGAGATCGGCTACGTCTCGGACGCGGTCGTCGCCGAGGTCGCCGAGCGGATCGGGATCTACGAGCTCGACGTCCGCAACGTCCTCAGCTACTACTCCATGCTCCGGACCAAGCCGGCTGGCCAGTACAACGTTCAGGTCTGCACCAATATCTCCTGCATGCTGCGCGGCGGCTACGACATCCTCGACCACTGCAAGCACAAGCTTGGCATCGGCCATAAGGAAGTCACGGCCGACGGTGTCTTCTCGCTTGAAGAGGTGGAGTGCATCGGCGCCTGCTGCTGGGCGCCTGCCATCCAGATCAACTACGACTTCCACGACGACCTGACGCCGGACAAGGTCGACGTACTCTTTGAGATGTACCGCTCCGGCCAGGGAAAGGACGTGAAGTAATGCCAACCCTCGTCTCCCATCCAGATGAAGTCAAGGTGATCTCCCGCCGCTTCGGCCAGGGCGCAGCCGACATCGACAAGTACGTCGAGCTCGACGGCTACAAGGCTGTCCAGATGGCCATCGCCCAGGGTCCCGAGTGGATCATCAACACCATGAAGGCCTCCGGTCTGCGCGGTCGCGGCGGCGCCGGCTTTCCCACTGGCATGAAGTGGAGCTTCGTCCCCAAGACCTCCGAAAAGCCGAAGTACGTCCTCGTCAACGGCGACGAATCCGAGCCCGGCACCTGTAAAGACCACGTCATCTTCCTGCACGATCCGCATGCCGTGATCGAGGGAACCATGATCGCTGGCCTCGCCATCGGCTCGAAGCTCGGCTTCATCTACCTCCGCGGCGAGTACCGTTACCTCCTCAAGATCGTCGAGAAGGCCGTCGCCGACGCCTACGCCAAGGGCTACCTCGGCAAGAACATCTTCGGCACCGGCGTCGACTTCGACATCATCACCCAGACCGGCGCAGGCGCCTACGAGGTCGGTGAAGAGTCCGCCCTGATGGAGTCGCTCGAGGGCAAGCGCGGCGTTCCCCGCATCAAGCCTCCCTTCCCCGCCGTCGTCGGCCTGTACGGCGGACCGACCGTCATCAACAACGCCGAGACCATCGCCAGCGCCCCGCACATCCTGTTGATGGGCGGACCGGCCTACGCGGCACTCGGCTCCGAGCGCAAC
>CAZZZQ010000844.1:0-1722 GCA_964658405.1 uncultured Sphingomonas sp. | reverse complement strand
GTTGAAGGCGAGCGGCCACTGGATCACCGTGACGTGGCTGGTCGAGGGTGCGGCACTCTTCTGGGTGGCGAAGAGAATGGCCGCGACCGGGGAGGAGCAGGAGGGGCTTCGCAGCGAGACCGTGCTGGGCTGGCTCTCGGCGGCGGCGCTGCTGCTTGGCTTCGTTGCGCTGATCGCCGTGCCGTACTGGTTTGAGCCATCGGCCAGCGCGGACTTCTTCAACCACGACCTGGGGACGGCGCTGGTCGGCGTCGGGGCCTTTGCGGTCGTCGCATGGCTGGCCCGCGGGCAGGTTTCGAAGCTACGGGTGAGCGTATTGATGCTGCTGGGCGTCGATGTCATCGCGCTTCTGCTGGCGCTGCGGGAGGGTGTGGTCACGCGCTTCAATGGCTTGCCGCATCGTGCCTTCGCCGAGCCGGAGTTCTGGACTGCGATGGTCGGGCTGGCTCTGCTGGGAGGAGTGGCGTTTGCGGCGAATCGGCTTGGCCGGGGCGGTGAAGAGCAGAGTGTCTGGCAGCAGCTTGGCGGCGGATCGCTGGTCGCGTTCAACGTCGTTGCGGTCGTTTCGGGGATGCGCGAGGTTGCGGCGCTTTGGACGTACAGCGCGAAAGATCCTAGTGCGATGCTCCAGCAGGCGCTCGCCGTGTCAGCGTTCCTGATGGTCTACAGTGCGCTTCTGCTGGCGGCCGGCTTCTGGCGGAAAACTGCGTTCATTCGCTGGCAGGGGCTCATTCTGCTGGTCTTCACGATCGCGAAGACCTTCCTGTACGACATCGGCAGCCTTAGCCAGGGGTACCGTGTGGCGAGCTTTTTGGGTCTTGGAGTGCTGCTGATGGCCGTCAGCTTCGCGTATCAGAAGGACTGGCTCAGCCTTCGCGAACCCGCAGCGCCGCACGATGGGGAGCAGCCATGAAGGCTCTCGTGTTTGCGCTGCTGCTGTGGCAGACCGCGGGGGCGCAGGATGCTCCCGTCGCCGATCCGCATGCGTTTCTCTACCAGCGGAGCGTGACGGCAGCGGCGCCAGCGATCAGCGGCAATGCATGTGCCACGCTTGATGGGACGGTCTATGAGCATGCGGCTCCATCGCTGAAGGATCTGCGACTCTACAACGGTGCCCAGCAGGTCCCATATGCGATTACGCTGAGCGAGTCGGAGGACTTCGACAGCGAGCCCGCACGTGTGCTGAATCTAGGGTTGCAGGGGCGCAAGGTCGTCTTCGACCTCGAGATGCCGGACCGGCCCTATACGGACGTGCTGCTGGACCTCGACGCGCGCGACTTCATCGCCTCGGCGGAGGTGACCGGGCGTGACCACCCGGAGGAGACGCCGACCCGGCTGGGGACGTTTACGATCTTCGATCTGAGCGGCCAGCACCTCTCGCGCATGACCACCCTGCATCTGCAGGAGGCGCGCTTCCACACCCTGCACGTAGAGCTGAACCTCTCCGCGGTGCCGGGGAGTGTGTCGCCGCCGCCCACCGCGTCGATGGTGCGCGGCGCCTCCGTTCCGCCGAGCCGCGAGGCCCAGACGGTCTATACGCCGGTCGCCGAGACGAAGACCGTCCAGCAGCACGGACGCCAGACCGTAGCCAGCTTTCGGCTGCCGGCGCATGTTCCGGTGGAGCGTGTGTCGTTTACCATCGCACCCGCCTTCACTGGAAACTTCAGTCGGGCGGTGCAGGTGACGGGCCACGCGGTGGACTCGTCAGCCCTGACGATGGAG
>CAZZZQ010000843.1:0-1727 GCA_964658405.1 uncultured Sphingomonas sp. | reverse complement strand
GTCGGACTCGTTCTTCAGGATCAGGATGAGGGCGAGCAGGCAGGTCATCCAGAAGAGCGACTCCACGGAGTTCATCGAGAGGTAGCTGTCCGTGCCGAGGTACTGCGGCGCGACGAGGACACCGATCATGGCGAGACCCTGCGCTGGGCGGCGACCGCCGAGCGCCCAAGCGAGGAGGCCGGTGACGAAGATCCGGCCAGCGCCTGCAATGGCCGAGAGCATGCGGATGCCGACGAGCGATTTGCCGAAGAGAGCAATCGACAGCTTTGACTGCAGCGCGACCAGCGGGCCGTGATCGACGTAGCCCCAGGCCATGTGCTGGCCGCAGGCAATGTAGTAGAACTCGTCGCGGAAGTAGCCCCAGCCGAGGTGTGCCTGCCAGGCGTTTCCGGCGATGTGGATCAGGAGCTTGAGGGCGGCAAAGATCGCTGCGAGACGTAGAGCGGCCTCGAGCGAGCGATCGCAGGGTTGCACCAGGGTTGTGCTCATATATCGGAGCATACGAGGCTTTCGGCCGATTCGTTCCGCCTGCTCTAGAATTTGAGTCTGACGGATGGCTTTTCTGCATCCACCTTGAAGAACGCAGGGCTCTGGAGGGCACACATGGATTGGACGCCGGGTGGGATGAGTGGCGATGTTGAAGATCGGCGGGACTCCTCCGGCGGTGGTGGGGGCTTCGGCGGCGGGATCGGAATTATCGGCATCATTATTCTTGCCGTGATCAGCCTGGTGACGGGCCGGAACTTCCTTGGTGCGTTTCTGCACGGCGGCGGCGCTACGACCCAGCAGACGGCTCCCGCGGGAGAGCGCAGGGCGGCGGCTCCGGGGGAGGACCGCTCGGCACAGCTCGTCTCCTTTGTACTCGACGACGTTCAGAAGGAATGGACGAAGATCCTGCCGGAGCAGACGGGGAAGAACTATCGCCACGCGAAGCTGGTGCTCTACCGCGGCTATACCTCGTCGGGTTGCGGGACTGCTCAGTCAGCTACGGGTCCGTTTTATTGCCCGGCGGATGAGAAGGTCTATATCGACCTCAGCTTCTGGGACGAACTGGCGCGCTTCGGCGGCGGCACGAGCGAGTTTGCGCAGGCCTATGTCGTCGCGCATGAGCTTGGGCACCACGTCCAGAAGATCCTCGGGACCGAGGCGAAGGTGCGGCACCTGGAGAGCCAGGACCCGAGCCAGCGCAATCATCTCTCGGTCGAGACGGAGCTGCAGGCGGATTGCTACGCGGGGATCTGGGCGAAGAGCGGCGAGCAGCGGAACTTCATCAAGGAAGAGGATATTGTTGGTGGTCTGAAGGCTGCTGCGGCTGTAGGAGACGACCATCTGCAGCGGATGCAGCGTGGGACGGTCAGCCCGGAGACCTTCACGCATGGCAGCTCGGCGCAGCGAATCGCGTGGTTCAAGCGAGGGCTGGAGCAGGGGACGGTGGATGGGTGCAACACGTTCAACTCGGGGCCGATGCCGGAGTAGAGGTCGCTGTGGCAACGACTAAGAACTAGCGGAGGACCTGAAGGGCTGCGTTGGCGTCAGCTTCGAAGTGACGGCGGATCTTCTCCGCCGTCGCGACGTTCACGACGGCTGTCAGCGCGTCCATACTGGCCTGCTTGATGCCGCGAACGCTGCCGAAGTGCTGGACCAGTCGCTGGCGTGTGCGTGGGCCGACGCCGGGGATGGCGTCCAGCTCCGACTCGCGATCGCGCATCTCGCGGCGCGTGCGGTGG
>CAZZZQ010000842.1:0-1734 GCA_964658405.1 uncultured Sphingomonas sp. | reverse complement strand
ACCAAGGTCCCATCTGCCGTGTGTAATTTTCCTGTTTTCTTCACGATCCGCAAAACCGTCAGGCGTGCTTTATCCTCATCGTAGAGTTCGACGCAGGCGAGACCAACGCAGAGCTCTACGCGGAAGTCCACGCCGCCATCCCGAACTTCAACGTAGTTGGCCCAGTCGGCCCGAATCTGCGATTTTGGCCAACTCAAAGAACAGATGGCGAACATGCAATCACGCTGAAGCTTACTGTGAAGCTTGATCTTCCAAGGCGCGGAAAACAGTCATCCTGGAAATGTTCAGGTCACGAGCAACGGCGGCTTTCGTTGCGCCAGCCGCGATTCGCCTGCGGATTTCCGCGTCAGCCCCTAAGGTAGATTACGGGAAGGGGCAGTTTCGGGCTTGGGAAATACTGTAATGTGCCTGAAAATTTGCCTACCTATCTCTACGCGGACTATTCGTGAGGCAAGCCAGCAAGAAATTCCAGATAAGCGGCAGGCAGCCCGTGGTGAACGGCTCCCTCACGAATGTGAGCGAGGTAGCCAACGTTGGGTAGGTGCTCTCCTTCCTGATGCGATGCGACATAAGTTTCGGCTTCCATCGTCTCAACGCCAAGTCTCACTGAAATCGTGATGCGGTTGTAAGCATTGTTACGCGGGTCCCTGTCCTGCCGGTAGCCTTCACTTCGATCTAGGGCGACAAGGTCGGCGTCACTTAGCTTGTAGATGACACCCCAAGTTTCGCATCCGTCCTTCGCCAGGATCGAGGAAACGCCACAGCCCCGTGTCTTCGACCTCCTGGGGAAGCATAGGACATGGCCATTAAGACATGCGAGGCTGACAAACCTGGCATCTGGGCATCGCGCCTGCATTTGTGTTGGGTCCATGTTTGACCCGTAAGCGAAATACAGCACTGCGTGACCTCGCGACGTGGAGCTATTGGGTGGCAGGAAAATTTTAGTCCATCATATATTGATTGTAAATCAGCTAGTTGATGGAACCGTGGAAGAAATTTACCAATCATTATTGATTTTTCGTCCACTTTGGTGAAAGATCTTGATTGCAGACGAGGATTTCCACAAATGACGACAGCGAAAGCGGATCTCGATTCCGATATCATCAGCCTCGCCCGCTTGGCACTTGCGGGCCGTGCTCAGGATATACAGCTGCTTCTTCAGCGTATCGCGCGCAAGACACGCGTGGAAAAACCTGAGCTTTCAAGTTCCATTACCGCACTGCTGCGTGAAGCTCCAACGAAGGAGACGCCGCTCCGGAGGATGGCTGAAGTCGCCATGCCGGTCGATAGCGACTCTAGGCTTCACCTTCTCAAAATCGAAGACAATATTGAGTTTGACCACGCTCCGGTGCTTGCGCATGACGTGGCGGTAATGTTGAATCAGCTGATAGCCGAGCGCGGGCAGTTGGCTGCCCTCGATGCGGCCGGGTTGGATCCGACCAGAACGGCACTGTTCGTGGGGCCGCCTGGTGTTGGGAAGACCCTAGCGGCCCGCTGGTTAGCGAAGCGGCTGAATAAGCCGCTCATGATCCTTGATCTCGCAGCAGTCATGAGCAGTTATCTTGGTCGCACGGGCGCGAACCTGCGCCAGGTGCTTGACTACGCAAAGCAGGCTGATTGCGTTCTGCTGCTGGATGAATTGGACGCCATTGCAAAACGGCGGGATGATCGGGACGAAGTGGGTGGGTTGAAGAGGCTCGTAACGGTGCTTTTACAACAAATCGACGACTGGCC
>CAZZZQ010000841.1:0-1735 GCA_964658405.1 uncultured Sphingomonas sp. | reverse complement strand
GTTCCCGCCGGTTCCGTAGAGGGCAAACCACAGCAGCGCAAGCGTACAGACGAACTGCAGCCCGTAGCACATCAGGATGATTCCGCGTCGGTCGTAGCGATCCGCCGCATGCCCCGCCGGCAGCACGCAGAAAAGCCCCGGGAGAAAGAGCGCAAGCCCGGTGTAGCCAAGGTCGAGTGCCGAGTGTGTGATCTGGTAGACCTGCCAGGCGACCGCAACCGACTGCGCCTCGGCACCGAGAATCACCAGCAGCCGCGCCGTCTGGTAGAGCCTGAAGTCTCGCGATTTGAAGGCACTTCCCGCAGTCATCGCGGGGACCGTTGCTGTACTGCCGCCCTCAGCCATAGCCTCTATGCTTTCACACTTGTGAGCGCTGCTGCGCCGGTTCGCTCGCAGTGGTTATGAAGAGGTCAATTTCGCGCCGCTCCCTGAGCCGCCCGCATCGCCCCAGTGCTCTGACTGAATCGGCCCGGCCTTGTCGAACGTCACAAGATTACTCGAGACGTCACGCGGGCCAAGCAGTCGCCGAACATAGCCGAGGGTCGTGAGAGGCCAGAGGAACCCACAGAGATAAAGGAGCGAATGGAAGAACTTGCCCTGGAAGCCGGCAGCGACAAAGGGTGCGATCGAGATCAATGCAGCCAGATACGTCCAGACCGGTCTGGCCAGCATGATGCGGACCTGCTCCACCTTGGCTTCCGTCCATATCTGAGTTTTAAGACCGCGCTTCAGGCGATACTGCGCGAACAACGGAATTACGAAACCAATCCCCATGACGCAGGAGCCTGAAATCAATCGTTGCTTCCACGAAAAACGATCAGGAGCCATCAAAACCGAGAGATACCAGAACGTCAAGAGAGACGAACAGATCAGTGCGGTCAGAGCAAGAGCAGCTGGAGTCGATCTCTGATCCACCATGCGGGCATCATACGCCGGGCCAGCGACCCAAATCGATCTAAAACTACCGCCCGAGATACTCCCGATACCGCGTCTCGACAACGCCAGTCCTGCGTGCAAGTTGCAGCTTGGCCGTGTTGTATTGATAGAGCGTCTGCACCAGCCGCGTCTGCGCTCCAGCCAGCGTCGCCTGCGCCTGGACGACCGGGAGATTGTCATCCACTCCCGCCCTGAATCGCTCCGTGGCATCCTGCAGCACCTGATTCGAAAGGTCGACGTTGCTCCGTGCCACCTTTACCAGGTCGTGCGAGGACTGCACATCCAGCATCGCCTCGCGCAGCTGCTCGTCGATCGTGTCCTTCAGACTGGCAATCTGCTGATGCAGGCCAAGCATCTGCGACGCCGCAACCTCACGCTCGCCACGAAACTGCGCCTCGTGAAAGACCGGGATGCTGACCTGACCCTGAGCCGCAAAGACGCCGTGGTAGAGCCCGAAGGTCTCGCCAAGCACACCGTAGTAGCCGCCAAAGGCGACCGTCGGCGAGTATTCGTAGCGCACTGCCTTCTGCGACCGCTCCGCAACCTCAAGCTCTGCAAGCAGTTGCAGGTAATCCTTACGCTTCGTGTAGGCAAGATCCCGCGCAGCCTCGAGCGGCATCGCAACCATCTCCTCATACGGAACCGGATCCGTCAGGCCAAGCTCCTGGTCGGCCGGGATCCCCATCATCCGGGTCAGGGCAATCTTGTCCTTCGCGAAGACATTCTCGTTGTTGATCAGGACCTGCTGCTCTTCCTGGAGCTGCACCCTCGCCCGGAGCACGTCGAGATTGGTCCCAAC
>CAZZZQ010000840.1:0-1738 GCA_964658405.1 uncultured Sphingomonas sp. | reverse complement strand
CTGAAGGAGATCCTTCTCTACACCGGCGTCAGCGACTGCAACATGGAAGAGGGTTCGCTGCGTTGCGATGCGAACGTCTCCGTCATGCTGAAGTGAGCGGCCGAGTACGGTTCCAAGGCCGAGGTGAAGAACGTCAACAGCTTCCGGTACATCCGGTCGGCGGTCGAGTACGAGATCGAGCGTCAGATCGGCGTCATCGAAGACGGTGGCCGGGTCGTGCAGGAGTCGCGTTTGTGGAACAGCGGCGAGGGCCGCACCTACAGCATGCGCAGCAAGGAGCAGGCGCACGACTACCGCTACTTCCCTGAGCCGGATCTTCCGCCGCTCGTCGTCGGTGCGGCGTGGCAGGCGGAGATTCTGACCATGCTGCCGGAGCTTCCCGAGGCTCGCCGTGCGCGCATGATCGCCGAGTACGACATCACCCCGCAGGATGCCGCGACGCTCACGGCTACGCGCGACTTCGCCGATCGCTTTGAAGCAGCGGCGAAGCAGGCGAAGAGTCCGAAGCGCGTCGCCAACCTGGTGCAGAGCGAGCTGACCAGCCGGTTGAAGCTGGCCGGGCTCGAGCTGGAGCAGTCGCCGGTCTCGATGGAAGGCATCGTCCTGGCGGCGGACCTGGCGGAGTCGGGCGAGCTCTCAAGCAAGATGCTGAAGCAGCTCTTCGACGCGTGTTTCGCCGAGAGCAAGGACTTTCCGGCGATCTACGAGCGCGACAAGCCGAAGCAGATCTCCGATGTATCGGCGATCGAGGCCATGATCGACGAGGTCATTGCATCCAATCCGAAGCAGGTCGAGCAGTATCGCGGCGGCAAGAAGACGGTTGCGGCATTCTTTGTCGGCAATGTCATGAAGCTGTCGAAGGGGCAGGCAAATCCCGCGATGCTGAACGAACTGGTCGTGAAGAAACTGGATAGCTAGGCGCACCTGGGGTTTAATAGCCGGATGACTGAACCTTTTTCCCTCGCCGGGTCGCTGCGGTCGCACCTGGTCGGCTATGTTCGATCGCGCCGTGTTGGCTGGGTCGTTGCCGCTGCCGTGGTCGGGCTGCTGGCGGGCTGCCGGGGCGATGCACCGTATGTCGTTCCGACCGGGCCCATGCCCGCGAATACCGTGCTGCTCTCGCAGATGATGCAGGAGCTGTCCGCGAAGCCGGGCTTCACCGAGGCGATGCTGGCCCAGCTGAATGAGGGCCAGAAGCGCGGGCCTGCGCTGCTGACGCCTGCGCTGATCGACCACATGCGGACAATGATCCTGGGCAAGGACTGGCAGGGGCTCAACCGCTTTCCCGGCTGGACGATGCGGGAGATTAACCCGACCGTGCGGGTCGTCGGGCATGTGGCGGGCAAGGATACGAAGGTTGAGGAGACGGCGACTGCCGGCGGCGCCCCCAGTGGACCGGTGGGCAAGCCTTCGACGAAGCTGCTGAAGGAGTTTGTCGACCTCGGACCCTATGCGCTGACACGGCCGGAGACAGTGGATCTGGAGAGCGCATCGACGCTACCGGGCTACGAGACGGCAGGGACGACCACCGAGCTGGGTGATGGGGTGGTGCGGGGTGACGGGCCTGATCCGGCGATCGCGCCCATGCATGCGGAGAGTCAGCGGATGGCCGACCTGCTGAACCGGCTCGCCATGAATGGCCTGCAGGGAACGACGGCTGCCTCGGCAACCCTCGACGGTCACAAGGCGACGACGCCGGAGCAGATGATCCAGGCGCTGATGGCGACTGGCCACGACG
>CAZZZQ010000839.1:0-1742 GCA_964658405.1 uncultured Sphingomonas sp. | reverse complement strand
AACGTCGCGCTTCCCGTCTGCAGGGATGCCCGTGACCCCTGTCTGCCAGCTTGGCTTTGCCCAGAATGCACTCGCACCGCCACCCGTCGCGCTCAGATCCTTGAAGGACAGCGCCAGGGCAGCCGTTCCGGTGTTGTTCCAGGCTCCTGCGGGAATGTAAAGTCCGAGCTCATTGCCGTAGGTGGAGCTGTTTGTGCTTCCCCAATAAGTGGACTGGCTGGTGAGATCGCCCGTAAACGACGTTCCGCCCATGCCCGTAACGTAGGCGCTGCTGGCTGGGTAGTCGACCGCCAGACCCTTGGTCGCCTGGTAGCTATTTGCCGCAGTAGGGGTGTAGTCACAGTCGGCTGCGCCGGCATCTCCTGCAGCGGACACAATCGTCTGACCCTGGGCGTTCGCCTGCTTGAACCACGTTTCATACTGGGCGAAGCTGGCAGCCGTACCATTCGACTCGCAGGTGCCGTAACTGATGCTAATGATGGGAAGGACCTTACCGCTTACGGTGTAGGTCTGAATCGCATACTGGAGTGCATCGAAGACGCCATAGTTCGTGTTGTTGCCGGTGTAGATGAAGTAGATGGGCGCGCTGGGTGCGACGGCGCCAGACCACTCCACATCGAGATCCGACTCCTGCATGTCGTCCGTGCTGTTGATCGCCGATGTCCCGGTATTCGGGACCAGTACATTGATCGGAAGATTGGTCGATGACAGTCCAAACGCAGAGCGGAAGTCCGTAACGTCCGCCGCCCGGATTGCTGTCTGGCCGACCACGGCGATGGGAAAGCTTGCACTGCCATTCAGACCGCTGTTGTAGAGTGCCTTGACATCGTAGATTCCGGCGAAGTCAGCGGGGGACAGATATTGGTTCCCCGAGCCATCGGTCGTCCTCGGTAAGATACTGCTCGTCGAGCCCGACTGTGTCGTAAACGGAACAACCGTTGTGCTGCCGACATGATGTGGCTTGGGGCGAAAGTTATTCATGCCGCCGATATTGCCGATCACTCCCGCAAGCGCCGAGGGCAGCGCGGGATCGGTCGCGTTCGCGATGTGGCTTTCACCGTTCACCAGGTAGGTATGAATCTCGGTCTGGAAGGCGCTGCTGATCTGGGCCGCGGTTCCTGAGAAGTGAATCGCATTCCGACTTGGGGCGGTGCCTGTCACCGTGAATCCCTGCGCGGTAAGCCACGCGGTCAGGGTCGCGAGATCGGCATCGCTCAGACCAAATCTGGCTCCGAACTGCGTCGGCGTAAGCCACTTGTGAAAGCTCGCCGAGGCGCTATCCTGCTGCGCGGAGAGCAGAGCCTCGAGGCTTGCCTCCTGCGCGGCGGATGGCTGGATGTTGATGGTCAGATCGGTGAACGCCATCGCCCCGTCAACCGCTCCCTCATCCACCGCGGACCGGATGAGAGGACTGGTATTCCCGGTCAGACGCACCATCGAAGAGCTTTCCATGGCGGCGGAGGCGATCCGGTTCTGCGCGATGGCAGAGTGCGGGGCGTGCAAGGCTGCAGTGAAGGCGAAGGCAGCGAGAGCGATTCGAAACGGGGTACGACTACGCATTTGAAGGATCCTGGGCTACGGCGTTTCAATGCCTGCATGGAGTGCCTGCTCCTTTGGAGAAACTTCCAAAGCTGCAGACACAGTTCTATGACCTTGTTGTACTGCTTAGACCGGAGTTCTGAACAATAGTTGTTACCCATCTTTCAGTGCTACTCGCCAAAAGGGGATATTTTCCCCCTTAT
>CAZZZQ010000838.1:0-1748 GCA_964658405.1 uncultured Sphingomonas sp. | reverse complement strand
GCTTTGATCCGACCGCGCCCGATCTGCACCTCGGACACACGGTCCTGATTCGGAAGCTGCGCCACTTTCAGCAGCTCGGTCATACGGTCATCTTCCTGATCGGCGACTCCACGGCCCTGATCGGCGACCCGACCGGGCGTAACGTGACGCGCAAGCCGCTGACGCCGGAGCAGATCGCCGCAAACGCCGAAACCTACAAAGAGCAGGTCTTCAAGATCCTCGACGCGAACAAGACCGAGGTCCGGAACAACTCCGAGTGGCTCGACGGCCTTCGCTACTACGATCTGGTCAAGCTGATGGCACAGTTCACGGTGTCGCAGATGCTCGAGCGCGAAGACTTCCATAAGCGCTTCCAATCGGAGCAGCCGATCTCGTTGCACGAGATGATCTACCCAATCGCCCAGGGCTACGATTCTGTAGCGCTTGAGTGCGATGTCGAGCTTGGCGGAACCGATCAGAAGTTCAACCTGATGCGTGGTCGCGACCTGCAGAAGCACTTCGGCCAGCCGCAGCAGATCATCCTAATGAATCCGATCCTCGAGGGGCTCGACGGCGTTCAGAAGATGTCGAAGTCGCTGAACAACGCCATCGGGATCCACGAGGCACCCTCCGAGATGTACGGCAAGCTGATGTCGATCTCGGATGACCTGATGTGGAAGTATTGGACGCTGCTGACCGACCTTCGCCAGTCGGAGATTGTGGCCATGCAGGCAGAGGTCGCCGCCGGAGCCCTGCACCCGATGCAGGCCAAGAAGAATCTCGCCTACGCGATCACGAAGGACTTCCACAGCGTGGAGGCTGCGGAGGGTGCGGCGGCTAACTGGACGAAGCAGTTCCAGCAGGGCGAGACCGCGTCCGACCTCGAACAGGTTGACATTGCATACGCTAGCGTGGCCGGTGCGTCTACCGATTCAGGCAGAACTATCCGCACCGCGAAGCTGCTTGTGCAGGCCGGGCTCGTGCAATCGGGGACGGAGGCAAACCGGAAGATGGCGGAGGGAGCGGTTCGCGTGGACAACGAAGTTCGCAAAGAGGCGAGCTTCGCCATCGACACTTTGCCGGTGACACTGACGGTCCGGCTCGGGAAGCGGGCAAAGGTAGCAGTCGTTGCTTAGGTGCAGCGATAGGGTCTCGAGGCATTCCTGATGCGCCGTACGTTTCTTGATCACTTTGCCTACGCTCTTCTCGGCTCAGCCGCCTTGAGCGCTTCGCTGTTTGCCCAGAGCCCACGCGATTTCGCCAAGCAGGCCGTGCAGACCGAGCTCGCCGCGAGCCATAACGACCTCTCACTCTGGCGCTTCCGCCAGGAGGAGCAGCTTCCCAGCCACACTGTCGCCATCATCGTCCAGACGGCGCATGGATCGCTGCGCGAGAAGATCGAGCAGGATGGCCACCCGCTTACAGCCGAAGAGCGCGCCGCTGAAAAGAAGCGCATCGACGCCTTCGTCCACGATCCGGACCAGCAGCAGAAACAGAAGAAAGACGATGACCACGACAACAAGAGTGCGGCGGAGTTGCTGGGGATTCTTCCCACCGCCTTCGAGTGGAAGCTTGCCAGCCAGACGCCGGAGCTGATCACCCTCTCCTTCGCGCCCGATCCGGCCTTCCATCCGCCGGATATGGAGGCGCGCGTAATGGGCACGATGGCGGGGCAGCTGATCGTCGACCGCAAGCAGCACCGTATCCGCTCCATCCGCGGAACCCTTACCGAGGACGTCAATATCGGCTTCGGCCTGCTGGGGAAGTTG
>CAZZZQ010000837.1:0-1759 GCA_964658405.1 uncultured Sphingomonas sp. | reverse complement strand
CGGTCCACTCGCTTTCGCGGATGGCGCGTGTCGCTTCAAGGAAGTCGGGCCGCTCGCCGGCATCGAGAGCTGTCTGCCGCACCCCACGAGCTGCCAGCAGTTCTTTGCGCCGCGCATTGAAGGCCCGTTGCAAGCCGACCACGAACGCGACCGCACCGGGGGTCAAAATCTCCGCATACGAGCCGGTGATCGGGGCCCGAAACTCTACACCTGCACCAAAATCCGTCATTTCTTCTTCCTCTGCTGATGGGGGCTGATGATCTCTAGTGATTGGGACTACTCAAAAAACAGGCCGACTGAACCAGCAGCGCCGAAGTGGACATCGACGCGGCTGTTGCTGGAGCCCTGGATGTTTCCGGTCCAGCTTCCGGTGGTGATCCACTGGCCGGCTTTGAGGCCTCCGGTGCGGGCCGCGCCCTCGTTGGCGAGGTAGGGCAGCAGGCGCAGAAAGTCGCCGGAGGTGTTGGAGCCGATGCGCTCGATTCTGACGACACTGTCGATAGCCAGGGAGACCTGCTCCTGGGTGAAGTCGATGCTCTGCCAGTTCGGTACTGCGTCGCCGAAGATCAGGCCGCCGTGCATCTGCAGGTCGCCTACCATGGAGAACTTCGCGGCGGCAGTAGGATCGATCAGGCCGCTTTCCAACTCTTCGATGACCGGGTGGCAACTGGCGATGGCTGCGATGACCTCTTCGCGGGTGTAAGGGGTTTCGCGGGGGGGCAGGTCCTGGCCCAGCAGGAAGGCGATCTCCGCCTCCAGGCCGCGGTAGCGGTGGGTCGCTTTGGCCAGAGTGCTGGCGCTGGGCTGCATCCAGACGCGAGGCATGGGGCCGAACATGGGGGTGGCGTCCGGGGTGGGGGCGCCGATCTTCCAACCGCCGATCTCGCCATAGGCCTCGGCCATCATCAACTGTGCGGCGTAAGCCTCTTCAAGCGTGGTGGGCTGCAACTCGGTCGGCAGGTCGATCAATGCGTCCTGCGTGCGCCGCGCTTCCAGTAGCAGATTTACTGCTTCCATCAGTTGTGCTTCACGTGCTCCGGTCATGCGATCTCCCCTTGTTTGTATCAAGCCTTGTGTCAGGCCAATGTTTCCCCCTTCAGTGTGCCACTGAGTGCACACCTGTGTCTTGCGCGTGGCAAGGCAGCATCCATACGGTGCGGAATGTCGTACTGTAACCATAGGGCGCTGTGCGGCGTCAGACATATCAGAGCAGGCTCAAACCAACGAGGTCTGCAGCGAGAAGGGAACCACTATGCTCCTGCGCAAAACCGGCAGCTTCGATTCCACCATCCGCTCCTCGGAGATTACTCCGGAGACGGCGGTACAACAGTACCAGCAGGCGCGGCGACGCTTTCTTACGGGCGCTGCCACGTTGGGGGTTAGCGCGCTGGCAGGCCGCTATCTGTCTGGACTGGTTGATCCTGCGACCAGCGTACTTGCGGCAGAGATCCCGCTTAAGGTCGTTCCCAGCAAATATAACGTCAGCGAGCCGCAGACTCCGCTGACCAAGGCGACGACGTACAACAATTTTTACGAGTTTGGCTTCGACAAGGACGAGCCTGCCAAGAACGCCCACACCCTGCGCACACGGCCATGGAGCATCCAGGTGACCGGCCTGGTGAAGAAGCCGCAGACCGTAGGTATCGACGATCTGATGAACTACCGCCCGCTGGAGAGCCGTGTTTACCGTTTCCGCTGCGTCGAAGCATGGTCGATGGTGATTCCGTGGGATGGCTATTCGCTTTCGGAGTTCATCCAG
>CAZZZQ010000836.1:0-1759 GCA_964658405.1 uncultured Sphingomonas sp. | reverse complement strand
AGCGACGATCTCCTGCACGGTCGCGCCGGTGAGATCGGCGACGAGGCGAAGGTCAATGGGATAGTCCGTGGTTACAGTGTCGTAGACGACAGCAGGCATGGGCACCATCTTGTCGAGACCATACTTCTCGGGGTTCTTCGCCATGATGACGGCGGCAAGAATCTGTGGGACGTAAGCCTTGGTCTCCTTGGGCATGCCGTTGCGGCGATAGAGCTCCCAGAAGTCGGCGTAGCCCGTACGCATGACGGCCTTCTGCACGTTGCCTGGACCCCAGTCGTAGCCGGCCATGGCGAGGTACCAGTCACCGAACTGGTTGTAGAGCGTCTTCATGTACTTCGCATAGGCGCGCGTGCTCTTCTCGGGATCGAAGCGCTCGTCGACCCAGCCACTGCGTGCGAGGCCGTAAGCTCCGGTGGGCATGAACTGCCAGATGCCGCCTGCGCCCGAGCCTGCGTTCATCGCCTGCGGCTGGAAGCCTGACTCCGCAACGGCGAGATAGATGAGGTCCTGCGGGACGCCTTCTTCCTTAAGCACCTGCTGCATCATGGTCTTGTACTTGCCGGCGCGCTCCATGCTGCGCAGCATGTGGGCGTGGAAAGAAGGCGAGTTGGCGAAGTAGCCGATGTAGCCCGCGACCTGATCGTTGATGACCAGCGGCAGGTCGGAGGTGGAGATGGTGAGTTCCTGTTTCAGCTTCTGGGTGAGCTCGGGGTTCGCGGGGAAAGTAACTTCGTTCGCGGCTTCGTCGATCGGCGCGGCTTCAAGCACGGGCGAGAGACCGTTGCCTTGCTTCAGAGCATCCATCTCGAGCGAGTTGATCTGATTGAGGAGGCGCTCGAGTTCGTCAGAGAGTTGGGGATCTTTCTTGAGGTCGAGGCCGCTGGCGAGCATGGTATCTACAGCGAGGTCGAAGTCCTGGCGGGCGGCGTCCAGGCGTCCGGCGCGATAGTTGGTCACACCGCTCTGGTAAGCCTTCTCGACTTGCGTGATGAGGCGTTCCGCTTGCCTGGTGCGGAATGCATCCGTGGCCTGAGTGGCGGCCTGAACCGCAGCAGAGGGTGTGGCCGATGACTCAGGGAGAGCAGGGGCAGTAGCGGGGGTTGGCGGTTGAGCGGCGGCTTCATCCTGTTTCGGACAGCCTGCGAGCATAACGACCGGGGCAAGGCATAGGGCCATTCCGAAACGCTGCAGCAAATTTTCCAGAGTCATCCGCGACCTTTACGCCCTGCTGAATGAGAGACGAATCATCCGCTGGAAGGATTCGCCCGCTCGACGATGTTGCGACATGCAAAAGACCTGCACGCTCTTGTGTGCAGGTCTCTTGTCTGTCTTCGAATACGCCTAGAAGGTGGTGCTGACCGTCAGGCGGAAGGTCTTACGCGGCTCGCGAAGCTGGTAGTCCGCGCCGTAGAACTGAAGTGCCTGCTGGTAGCTGTACCGTCCGGCGCCAGAGTCGGGGAAGAGAGCCTGGAAGCAGGCATTCGGATTCGCAGACTTTGGATCGCAGGTGTTCGGCAGAGCAAGCTTCTGGGGCAGCGTCTCGTAGAGACGAAGCGGGTTATAGGCGTAGTAGATGGTGAAGGGCGCGTTGACGATGGGAAGGACGACCGAAAGGTATGCTCCGCTCGACATACGCGGCACAAAGTTGGTGTGCGGTACGGTGGTAAGGCGATCCTTCGGGACTGGATCGAAGTTGACGGTCTGTCCGCCCTGGCAGGCACCGTTGACGATGGTGGGGCAGCCGTAAGAGGCGCTGGTG
>CAZZZQ010000835.1:0-1760 GCA_964658405.1 uncultured Sphingomonas sp. | reverse complement strand
GACCGGACGACGGCGCGTCCAGCCCGACGATCATCCGCATCCTGGTCGACTTCCCGCTGCCGTTCGGCCCGAGGAAGCCGGTCACCTGGCCGGGTGCCACCTCGAAGCTGAGGTCGTCGACGGCGATCTTCGTGTCATACGCCTTGCGGACGTGTTCCAGTTCTACGATGGGCATGGGTTCTCGGGGTGGTGCGATAGGGCAAGTTTAGCAGGATTGATTGACGGTTTTTCGTTTATAGACGAATATGGGGTGTGTATGAAGTTCGGTCCTACATCAGCCACGACGGTAAGGACCTCTATCGGGAGTGGCATCGCCGATTGCGGGACACGAAGGCCAAGCTTGCTGTCGATCGGCGGATAAGCCGCGTCGAGGCAGGAAACTTCGGCGACCATAAGTATTGTATGGATGGCGTCTGGGAGCTTCGCGTTGATGTTGGAGCGGGCTACCGCGTCTATTATGCCGTTGCGGGTGAGCTGATTATCCTGCTGCTTTGCGGAGGCGATAAGAGTTCGCAGAGCTCGGATATCGCACGTGCTGCCTTGTATTGGCAGGACTGGAAGGGAGCAAATCGATGAGAGATCGTAGTCACGATGACTCGATGGCGGAGATCTACCGGGATGATCCTGCATATGCCAGGCTGATGCTGAATACCATCCTTGAGGATGAAGAGGCTACGCTGGGGGAGCTGATGGTCGCGCTCCGGCAGATGGCGAAGGCGTTTGGGGGTGTCCAGTCGATTGCGGAGAAGGCTGAGCTGAATCCTACGCAGATCTATCGGACGTTGTCGGCGGATGGGAATCCTTCGCTGAGCAGCTTTACGGCTATTTTGAAGGCGATGGGGATGCAGCTTGTGGTGAAGGCTGTGGATGAGAGTGCGGCTAAACGCAAGAAGCCTGCGAGGACGCAGGGGGCTGCGGCGGGTAAGGTGAAGGCGGCTCGGTAGTTTTATCGAGGCAAGGGCAACGGCGCCCTGATGCCGGGCGGGCACTACGGGGCCTGCGGCAGGACCTTTGTGGGGTATCGACGCTTCGCGTGTAAAAGATTTAGGCGGCGTGGCTTGGTAGGATCGGGTCTGTGCTGGAGCTATCAACACCAATCAAGTTTGTGAAGCGGGTCGGAGAGCGAGTCGCCGAAGGCCTGGCGAAGCGTGGCGTGGAGACCGTTGAGGATCTGCTGTATCACCTGCCGTTTCGCTACGAAGACCGCCTGAACCCTGTCTCGATCGGCGAGCTGACGGCCGGGACGATGGCTTCGGTGATCGGCGAGGTGCGAGGGTCGGTGCTGCTGTCGACGCGCGGTGGGGCGCTGTTCGAGATGACGGTCGGCCAGGGGCTGAGCTCGCTGAAGTGTATGTGGTTCAACGGGACGTACCTGAAGGACAAGTTCAAGCCCGGGCAGATGGTGGCGCTGTATGGGAAGCTCGAGGCGTCGCGGTCGTCGGCGGGGAAGTTCAAGATGATCCAGCCGCAGTTCGAGATTCTGCCGGCGCCGGGGACGGCCGGGCCGGATGCGGAGTTTGCGATGCTCGAGATGGGGCGGATCGTGCCGATCTACGAGTCGCTGGGGGGGACGACGCCGTGGGGCGCGAAGCTGACCTCGAAGTGGACACGGCGGGTGATGTGGAGCGTCTTTGAGGAGTTGACGGAGGGCAATGTCGAGGCCTGCGAGACGCTGCCGAAGGCGACGCGCGAGCGGCTTGGAATGCCGGGCCGGATGGAGGCGCTGCGGTCGCTCCACTTCCCGGAGGCGGGGACGCCGA
>CAZZZQ010000834.1:0-1771 GCA_964658405.1 uncultured Sphingomonas sp. | reverse complement strand
TCAGAACAAGCTGCGCGAGCAGTTCGTCATCAACCTCGAGCGCTTCGGAAGAGGCAGCCTGCCCCGGGCAAGCGCGGCAGACCGCCAGCAGGCAGAGCAGGATCTCACCGCAGCCTACGCAGCCGTGAAGGCGATGCCCCCGCCCGATCCGAACGAACCTCACCTCGGCCCCGCTCCTCCCACCCCGGAGGGCTACGCCGCCACCCAGGCCGCCTGGCAGGCTCTCTTTGAAGCGTGGATGCAGTTCGTCCCCGCAGCCTATCCGAAGCTGTCACGCGACGCCGCGGCAACTGAACTGATGCGCCTGAGAATCCACCAACTCAAAGCCGTCGCGCGCTAAGAAGCATCCCCGCCGGGTCCGAAGACGAACCGCGTGCAGCCCCCTCCAGCAGTAAACGTCTGCTCACGTTTCTCCTCCCCGGCAGTGGAAGTCCGACGGTCACAACCCTGTCACTATTGCTAGTGGTTGGCTCGGAAAACCACGCCTATCGTTGCTGGATACGGAAGAGGTACGGTCGGATGCGCTCACCCCGACGACCCCCGAGCCTCATCACGAACAACAGAACGGATCCACTCGTCCGGGTAGACCGGATCAAACAAGTGGCTTCTACAGCTGCAAAAGGAACACAAATGACCTTCGCGACGCGCACCTCCAAACAATTCATCACCTGCACGACCTTCGCCCTCCTCCTGGCCAACGTCGGCTATGCAGCGACCCCCGTCACCAGCTTTACCGCGGGCAAGAAGGCCAAGGTGACCGGCACGATCATCTCCCGTGACGGCGATCTCATCTCCATCAAGCTGAAGAAGGAGAGCGCCTCCGCGGTCGTCGACATCACTGACTCCACCAAGATCGAGCGCGAGAAGACCTTCCGCCTCCGCAACACCGATATGGATGTCGCGGCCATGCTGCCCGGCCTGACCATCACGGTCGAAGGCATCGGCAACGGCAAGGGTCAGCTCGACGCGAACACGATCAAGTTCAACCCGGATGAGTTCTCGATCGAGGTTGCCGAAGAGCAGCAGATCCAGGCCAACAAGGCCTCAGCCGGTGGGGCCCAGACCACCGCGAACCAGGGCGTAGCCGCCGCCGGAGCAGCGCAGTCCTCCGCTAACCAGGCGCAGGGCACGGCGGATGTCGCCGGGCAGCTTGCGGTCGATGCCGGGACCGGCGCGCTCATCAACGCCAGCGCCATCTCGCAGGTGAACCATCGCGTGTCCGACCTCGGCGAATACAAGACCGTCGTCGAAGCCGCACTCTTCTTCGAGTCGTCCCAGTCCGTGCTCTCCGACTCCGACAAGAAGGTCCTCGATAAGCTCGCAACCGACGCCATGGTCATCCCGAACTACATGATCGAAGTAGCCGGCTATGCGTCGAGCACGGGGACCAAGCAGCTCAACCAGAAGCTGAGTGACGAACGGGCCACCGCCGTCACCCAGTATCTACGCAACACGGCGAACATCCCGATGCGCCGCATGCTTGCGCCCGCAGGCTATGGCGCCTCGCATCCCGCGGCGGATAACGCCGACTCAGAGGGACGCGATATCAACCGTCGCGTTGATGTGAAGGTCCTGGTCAACAAAGGCCTGGATCAGGGCGCCTGAGCCTCGAAGCCACTCGCTCAAGACGGATACCGCTTCACCCGGAGAGGGGTGGGGCGGTATGAGTTTCGGCCCGCATCTGATTCTGTAACAATTCAGGGCACATACAGGCCACGCACCAGCTTCTCCGGAGGGATTGAAATCCATGAGTCTTGCGCACGCGACCCTG
>CAZZZQ010000833.1:0-1776 GCA_964658405.1 uncultured Sphingomonas sp. | reverse complement strand
GGCCTCGGCCAGCAGCTGATCGAGGGCGCACCGCAGATCACCATCACCAACATCACCAGCGTGTCGGAGTCGGGCTCGAAGGATCTTGAGCAGCTTGGCCAGGCCAACACGGCTCTGACCAAGGTGCTGGCGAAGCACACGATCAAGACGGGTGTCTCGTACCTGTACAACAACCACTGGAACAACTCGGTGCAGAGCCCGCAGCGTGGGTCGTACTCTTTTACGGGCCGCTACTCGGGCAACGCGTATGCGGACTTCCTGCTTGGCTATCCGGCCGCTACGGCAAACGCGACGCCGAGCGACTACGTGACGCGTACGATCTCAAGTCAGTACGGTATCTATATACAGGATGACTACAAGCCGACCCCGAAGCTGACCCTCAACGCCGGCATCCGGTACGATCTGCAGTGGTTCCGCGACAGCCCGTATGGCAATGGCGCACTCTATGTTCCAAGCTTGCAGAAGGTCGTCGTCTTCGCGAAGACCTATCCGGCTGCCACGATTCCCGCGCTCATCTCGAACACGGTGCTCGCTCCAAACGTCGGTCTGCCGTCGAGCCTGTTTGACTATCTGGGACAGGCAAAGACGAATATTGCACCCCGGTTCGGTTTTGCCTACCAGGCTGTTCCGAGCACGGTCATTCGAGGAGCGGTTGGTCTCTTCTACAACCTGCTGCCGTCGTACTACCTGACGCAGGGTCCGTTTCTCAACCTGCCGTTCGTAAGCTCGCAGAGCTACTCGCAGCCGTCGACCTCGGTTCCGGTCATTATGATGAACGCACCGTTCGCGGGCACAGGCGCCTTTGGGTCAAACCCCAGCGTCTACGCGCAGCACGCTACGATCACTCCCTATACGGAGCAGTTCAACCTTGCCGTGGAGCACCAGTTTCAGCGGGGCTTCGATCTTCGTGTGGGCTACGTCGGCCAGCGCAATATCCACCAGAATAACTACGGCGGCAGCGGCAACACGGCACCGGATATCAACCTTCCGGCTCCGGCAGCTGGTGCAGTCCAGGCTCGTCGTCCGGTCCAGCCGTTCTCGACCATCAATCTTGCGATCGATCCGATCTTCCACAGCTCGATGAACCAGCTGCAGGTGGGCCTTCACAAGCAGTACAGCCACGGCCTGATGGTCAACGCGGAGTACCAGTGGACGCGTGTGCTCGGCACTGAGAACTTCATGAATCCGGCGACTGTCGGCGACTCGTACGGCAACATCTCGGGGATCACACCGCAGGTTCTTGCGTTGAGCTACTCCTACCTGCTGCCGGTCGGTCGCGGTCAGTTTCTGCTTGGCAACGTCGGTGGTCTGATCAACAAGGCAGTCAGCGGATGGCAGCTCTCGGGCATCAGCAACTTCCAGACCGGTCAGCCTTTCTCGGTCACCTATGCGGCCCCGGGTAACCCTGTCGGCCTGGTAAGTGGACGCGCCAGTGTGGTTCCGGGCGTTGCACTCTATCCTGCCAGCAAGAGCAAGGCGCAGTGGTTCAATCCGGCTGCGTTCACGGCTCCGACGAACTTTACCTATGGCAACTCGGCCTACAACATGCTGCGTGGACCGGGCTACCAGAACTGGGATATGAGCCTTGAAAAGAACACGGTCTTCAAGGAGAAGTACCGGGTTCAGCTTCGCGCCGATACCTTCAACGTCTTCAACCATCCGAACTTCGCCGCACCGAACGCTGCCGTCACCAACACGGCTACGATCGGAACCCTGACCTCGATCACCGGCGACAGCCGCAAGATCGAATTCGCAGCCAAGTTCAGCTTCTAGCCT
>CAZZZQ010000832.1:0-1781 GCA_964658405.1 uncultured Sphingomonas sp. | reverse complement strand
CATCACGCCGGTTTCATCGTGTCCGATCTCAGTGCCATCTTCCGGGCCTGCGACAGTGCGGGCTTGGAAGGCTACGGGGAGTGTGTTGAACGCGGGCCTGGGCGGCATGGGCTTGCTCACGCACTGTTTGTCTATCTGCGCGATCCGGACGGACACCGTCTCGAGTTGCTGGTCCCACCGATCCAGACAGCCGATTACGACACGCCACCGACGCGTTGGAGCGCTTCGAATGGTTTTGCCTCGATTGCTTGGGGTCTGCCGGCCGTTCGGCGTTGGTTTGAAGAGGCAACCACCTTCGTAGATGTTGTCCAGACGCAGCCACCGAACCAGAGGATGCCGCTTAACCTCGAGGACTACCTAACAAGAAAAGGTTCTGAGTGATGCAGCGGCTGACACTGACCTTCGATAATGGTCCATGGGCGGATGGAGCCACTGACGAAATACTCCGGACACTCTTATCCCATGGCATCCTCGCCACCTTCTTTGTTGTAGGCAATCGGCTAAGCGATCCAGCAGCCCTGGATATCGCTCAACGCGCAAAGGCGGAGGGGCACTTGATTGGCAACCATACCTTTTCGCACATGCAGCCGCTCGGTCTTATGGATGACATCCCGGCGTCAATCGATGAGATCGTTCTGGCAGAGCAAGCGCTTGGCACCTTAGCCGAAGCGAACAAGCTATTCCGTCCTCCTGGCAAGGGTAGGCTCGGAAACCATCTGCTAAACCGCAGGGCGGCGGATTATCTAGAGTCAGCGGAATACACTGTAGTGACGTGGAATAACGTCCCACGTGACTGGGAAGATGAGGACGGATCATGGGTCGACCGAGCTCTGAGAATTGGAGCTACGCAGGATTGGAGCGTTCTTGTCGTTCACGATCATCACCTTAAGCGCTTGGCCGGCTCGTTGGAGCTCTTTTTAGATCGGGCGCTTTCAGCTGGAATCAAATTTGTGCAGGGCTTTCCCGCCGAGTGCACACCGATGCTTAGAGGTGAGCGCTTGCCGAACTTTGCTGACTACGTCCGGCAATAATATTAGGAAGATATGATCATGAAAGCGTTGATTAGTAGCGTTATCGTATTCGCAGTCTTCGCAGGGTACTCGCTCGAAGCCGTCGCAGGCGAGCCGGCAGAGTCAGCGAAGCTCGGCACATATGATGTCGATCCGGACCACAGCAAGATTACATGGTCGGTCAATCATCTCGGGTTCTCGACTTATAAAGGCCAGTTTTCGCACGTCACGGGGATTCTTTACTTGGAGCCAAATGATATAATGAAGAGCAGACTGAATATTACGATCGATGTCGCGAGTGTCGGCTCTTTCAATCCAAAGCTCGACGCGGAATTGAAGGGTGTCAAATTCTTTGACGTCGCGACCTATCCCACAGCTACTTACAAATCTCGTCATATTGTTTCCACTGGTCCGACGACGGCAACCGTAGATGGTATTCTAACTATGATGGGAAGAAGCTCCCCGGTCATCTTACATGTCAGCTTTAACCGGGCCGGTATCAATCCGCTCGCTAAGGCGTATGAGGTAGGTTTTGACGGACAGGCAACATTTGCACGCTCGCAGTTTGGGATAACTGCGTATATTCCCTATGTTGGTGATCAGGTCTCACTCGATCTGGAGGGGGAATTTCACCTGCAGCATTAAATCCTCATAAGGAAAGTCATCTCGCCGTAGGCGCGGTTTCAGCGCCTAGACGCTGGTCATATGTAAGGCTCGATACCGCACTACAATCGTGCTCTCATCCTACTCCAGGTAAGCAGGCCTCAATCG
>CAZZZQ010000831.1:0-1782 GCA_964658405.1 uncultured Sphingomonas sp. | reverse complement strand
AAGTCAGGACATCGAGAAGAGAAGACAATACTGGGGCGAATGCTTGCTTGCCGGACTGATAGGCCGTCTGCTCGGCCTGAAATGCGGCCCGCGCCTGGGGGAGAAGACCGTCCTGATACTCCGTTATCAGCTCGGCGTTATTCGTCACGGTGATGTATTGCTTCTGCACCTCGGCGAGTTGCTGTTGTACCTGCGAGTCAAACTCTTGCTTGGACCGCTCCAGAGACTCGGCAGCTTCCGCCACACCGGCTTCGACTCTCTTTCGCCGAGGCAGCCGCATACTGACCGTCAGCATGTAGTAGTCGCGGTAGCTACCGCCGGTCTGCTGAAACATATAGCCGACGTTGAAGTCAGGTTTACCTTCGCGCTGCGCCGACTTCAGTTGGGCGTCCTGCTTGTAGACACCCGCCGTTTCAACAGAGACAGCCGGATTATGCAAACGAACAAGATTCTGCAATTCTTCGGCGGTGCTTTGCAGCGGAGTAAGCGAAAGCGCCTCTGGCACGATGTCAGGGGAGGATTGAGAGCGATGCAGCAGTTGCTTGAGGCTAGCTTGAAGCTGCCCCATCTCCTGATGGTGCATGGTCACTTCACGCAGGATCTTCGTATGCTCGATCTGCGCTTTCAGCACCTCAGCCTGACTGCCTTGCCCAAGGCTGTATCGGGACAAGCCAGTCTCAATCATCGGTTTCAGAACAGCATCATTCCGTCCAAGAATCGCGAGCGTTGCATCGAGATAAGCGAGTCGCAGGTAGAGCGCCTTGACCTGATCCGTGATCGACGAGCGCAGAAGGTTTGTCTGCGTTTGCTGCATGTCGGCCTCACGGTTGGCGACTTCGCCCTTGAGGCGGAGCTTTCCGGCGTATGGAACTTCCTGCGAGGCCCCAAATCCGATGTACGCGAAGTCACTGTTGCTGAAACCCGCGAAGGGCTTGGGACTACCGACGCTGTACGACTGAACCGTAAATTGCGGATCGGGGAGCGTTGTCACCTGTTGAGCGACGTGTGTCGCCGCCTTCCAAGCATGGTCAGCGGCCGAGAGTTGTGTGTTACTCGACTGTGCTTCTGAAATCAACGTAGCAAGTGGTGTCGGCATCCCGGCCATCTCCTGCGCATACGCAGAGACGCCAGTTACCATCACCAATGCGGCGGTCCAATACAAGGCCACCTTCATAGGGAAACTCCTGTCTCGATTGCAGTTCAGACATGAGCGCGCACGGGAGCGCGACTCGAATCTTCAGCGAGAGAGGAGCGAACTAGACTCTGAGGCCAGAAATAATCGAGGGGGGAGGCTTTGGCGGAGAGTGCTCTGGGCGTTGAACCCAGCCGTTCGTCTCATCGTGTGGGGGGAAGAGATCGAATAACGGAATCCAAACAGCAACGGCAACAAGAGGATGGAACGATACGGAATCCGACCTAAGAGCACTGTCCTGTACGGTCCCTGGAGCCTTTTTGCAGCAGTCGTGTGAAGCGGGCATTTCCATCTGTCCGCAGTCATTCTTCATCATGCGGCAGCAGGCCCGTTCTTCGACCGTCATCTCCGCATCAGGAGCCATACAAGCCATCGCTGGTGCCACAAAGGACACGAGCAACAGCAAGACAGCTCCGAATTGGCGTAGAGACTTCACTGCTAAAGAATACGCCGTGCCAGTTGATTGCCACAACTGCTAACGGGTCAACAATGCCAGCTTAGTGTCGAAATCGCCCGCAGGAATGCACCTTGAGAGATTGCAAGGCGGGTAAGTTCTTGAAGTTCGTGCTGCACGATCTCCTGTTTGCACG
>CAZZZQ010000830.1:0-1783 GCA_964658405.1 uncultured Sphingomonas sp. | reverse complement strand
CGAGAACAAGCTGGAGTCGCTGGTCTCGCGCGAGTCGAGCTTCCTCTTCAACAACCTTGTCCTGCTCGCTGCCTGCTTCACGGTCCTCTGGGGCACTCTCTTCCCCGTCCTCTCCGAATACGTGCAGGGTTCGAAGGTCACCGTCGGCGCGCCCTTCTACAATCGCGTCAACATCCCGGTCGGCCTCTTCCTGCTCTTCCTGACGGGAATCGGCCCCCTGCTGGCATGGCGATCGACCTCGATCCGCTCGATCCGCAAGAACTTTATCCTGCCCAGCGTCGCCTTCTTCGGCATGCTGGCAGTTCTGCTGATCTTCGTCGACCAGCCTTGGAACGACGGCGACGACAAGCAGGCGACGATCTTCTCGCTGATGGCCTTCTCACTCGCCGCCGGCGTCATCACGGCAATTTCGGCTGAGTTCCTCCGCGGCGCGAAGGTCCTTCGCACCCAGACCGGCAAGAATCTCGCCTCTTCGACCCTGCTGCTGATCCGCCGCAACACCCGCCGCTACGGCGGCTACATCGTCCACTTCGGCATCGTGGTCATGTTCATCGGGATCGCCGGCGGCGCGTTCAACCAGTCGCGCGAGCAGGAGATGGGCTTCGGCGATACGCTTCAGCTTGGCCCCTATCGCCTTGTATGCCAAAGCTTTACGCAGGACAGCAACGCGAACTTCGACACCGAGTATGCCTTGCTTGACGTCTATAAGGGCAACTCGACCAAGAAGATCACGCAGCTCGCCCCCGAGAAGCGCTTCTACCATGCGAGCGAGACCTACGCGACGATGGTCGCCAACCGGACCACGCTCTCGAACGATCTCTACGTCATATACGAGGGCAAGAACCCCGACACCGACAAGCCGATCATCAAGGTCTTCATCAACCCGCTGATCGTCTGGATCTGGATCGGTGTCGGCATCGTTGTCTTTGGAACCTTCGTTGCGCTCGTCCCGAATCTCACCAAGGCAGCTGCGACCGGTGCTCCGGCGCGAGTGGTGCTCGATGCTCCAGCCGTTGAGGTTCACCACCATGCGTAAGGCGCTCGCCAGCCGCTGGCTGCAGGCCGTGGCCGTCTGCTTCGTCGTCGTCCTGATGCTCGGCGCTGCAGACCCGAACTACCGCGTCAACAAGCTCGGCCACGAGATGATCTGCACCTGCAGCTGCGGCCAGATCCTGATGGAGTGCAACCATGTCGGCTGCCCGGTCTCAGGACCGATGATCAACGAGCTCCACACCCTGATGACCGGCGGCGGCACCGACACCTCGATCCTGAACTGGTTCGCCGCGAAGTACGGTGCGACCGTGCTCGCCTCCCCCATGCGCGGCGGCTTCGATAACGTCGCGTGGATCACCCCGCTGGCCGTCTTCTTCTTCGCGACGATCGGCACCGCCTTCGTCATCCGCATCTGGAAGCTGCGGTCGGTCCCACATGCGACGGTCGCCTCGACCGGTCCGATCGACCCTGCAGCAGAGGCCATGCGTGCACGCATTCGCCGGGAGACCGAATACTGATGGGAATCCTTGTCGGCGTCGTCATTACGATTCTGCTGTTTATCTATATATTCTGGCCCGAGAAGAACCCCTTCCGCCAGCGCGACAAGACCCGCGTTGACTACCTCCGCGAGCGTAAAGAGGCAATCTACGACAACCTCCGCGACCTCAACTTCGAGTATCTTGCCGGCAAATACCCCGCGCAGGACTATGCCGACCAGCGCACCGGGCTCGAGGATGAGGCGGCGACAGTCATCGCCGAGCTCGACGCACTCGGAGCCCGTGGGATCGTT
>CAZZZQ010000829.1:0-1792 GCA_964658405.1 uncultured Sphingomonas sp. | reverse complement strand
AAACGGCTTTCCCAGGAAGTGCCATCCTTGCTGGCGAAATTGCTGGAGATCGACGTCATCTATGATTGCACCGGAGATGATGAGAATCGGCAGGCCGGGGGAGGATCGCTTCAACCTGGCTGACAGCTCCATGCCTGACTCTCCGGGCATGTAGAAGTCCGTGATCAGAAGGTCGATGCTGGCGCCATGCGACAGGGTGCTGTCGAAGATCTGGCTTGCGCGCGCTGCGTCTCCGCAGGTGAGGATGCGATAGCCTTCATGTTCGAGGAAGGTGCGGGTCAGGGAGCGAATCTCTGAGTCGTCGTCGACCAGAAGGATCGTTTTTGAGGGAGCTGCGTCGACGGGTATTTCCTGGTAGCTCACGGGCTTGCCAGAGGGGAGTATCTCGTTCTTTTGCATGGAACCTTGTACAAGTACTGTGCTGTTTGCGCGGCGTTGGTGTCTGCCGTTCGCTATCGAATTGATCGGGGCCGTCTCGATCCGCTGACAGGGATCAAACTGAATGGATGATCGCAGGGTATAGATGAGTTGCTTTTTAGAGCGGACACGCGGGCCTGAGCGATAATAGAGAGGTCTGGTTTATTAGAAAAGGAAAGAAATGCCTCTGAACTGCGGAATCGTCGGCCTGCCGAACGTCGGTAAAAGCACCATCTTCAACGCGCTCACCTCCTCAAAGGCTGCTGCGGCGAACTATCCCTTTTGTACGATCGAACCGAATACTGGAATTGTGACTGTTCCGGATACACGTCTCGACAAGATCACACAGTTCGTGAAGCCGAATCGGACGATCCCAACGACCATGGAGTTCATTGACATCGCTGGCCTGGTTGAGGGCGCGAGCAAGAACGAAGGGCTGGGGAATAAGTTTCTCGGTCACATTCGCGCGACGGACGCAGTGATCCACGTTGTCCGCTGCTTTGCTGATCCCGAGGTCGTGCACGTTGCGGGCGGGGTCAATCCGCTGCACGACATCGACATTATCAACACGGAGCTGCTGCTGGCAGATCTGGATACGGTCGAGAAGCGCTACGCGAAGGTGGAGCGCGCGGCTAAGAATACGAGCGATGCCAAGGTCAAGGTTGAGGCTGCGTGCCTCTCGAAGCTGCTTGAGGCACTGCAAGCCGGAAAGCCTGCCCGAACGGTAGAGCTGACCGACGAAGAGAAGCCGATCGCGCGAGACCTTTTCCTGATCACCGCGAAGCCGATGCTTTACGTGGCGAATGTGGATGACAGCGGGCTTACCGGCGGCAACGAGTGGGTGGATGCCGTTGAGAAGCGGGCCAAGGAAGAGCACAGCCAGGTGGTGCGGATCTCCGGTGCACTTGAGTCTGAGATTGCGCAGCTTGAGCCGGCGGAGCGGACGGAGTTTTTGAAGGAGATGGGGCTGGAAGAGCCGGGGCTGGATCGGCTGATTCACTCCGCCTATCGGCTGCTGGATCTGATCACATACTTCACGGCGGGTGTGCAGGAGGTCCGTGCATGGACGATTCGGCGTGGAACGAAGGGTCCCGGGGCTGCCGGCGTGATTCACTCCGACTTCGAGAAGGGCTTCATCAAGGCGGACTGCTATCACTGCGACGATCTGTTTACGTATGGGAGTGAGCAGGCGGTGAAGGAGAAGGGCCTGCTTCGGTCTGAAGGCAAGGAGTATGTCGTCCGTGACGGCGACATTCTGTTCTTCAAGTTCAACGTCTAGGTCTTAGAGAAGCTACAACACGGCAGCGATCTCTTCCAGGATCGCTGCCGTTGCCTTTTTGGGCTCGGCGGCCTGGGTGATGGGGCGTCCTATGAC
>CAZZZQ010000828.1:0-1796 GCA_964658405.1 uncultured Sphingomonas sp. | reverse complement strand
GTCTGCGCTTCTTCCGTTAAGCCCTTGGAAAGCCGTACGATAGACCGATGATCCACGAAGTTCTGCGCGTCGGCCCCCTCCAGTGCAACTGCTCCATCCTCGGCGATGAGACCTCACACGAGGCCATGGTCATCGATCCCGGCGACGACATCCCCCGCATCCTGGCTGTGCTTGCGAAGCACTCCCTGACGGTTAAGCAGATCATCATCACCCACGCCCACATCGATCACATCGCCGGTGCCCAGCACCTGAAGCGCGTCACCGGGGCACCGATCCTCTACAACCAGCTCGACCTGCCGCTGGTAAAAATGATGGACGTCCAGGCCGGCTGGCTCGGCATCGCGACCCCGAACGTCGAGCCGCCCGACGACTCCCTGGGCGACGGCCAAACCCTCTCCGTCGCCGGCATCACCGGCACGATCCTCCACACCCCGGGCCATACCCAGGGCAGCGTCTGCCTCCACATCCCCGCGGCCAATCTTCTGCTCGCCGGGGACACCCTCTTCGCCGGCTCTGTCGGTCGAACCGACCTGCCCGGCGGCGACACCGATACCCTCATCGACTCCATCCACAGCCGCCTCCTGACCCTTCCAGACGAGACCATCGTCATCCCGGGCCACGGCCAGCGCACCGACATCGGCACCGAACGCGACTCCAACCCATTTCTTCAAAGCATGTAGATTGAGCAAGATAATCATCTCAACCTAAAGCGAAGCTTTACCGGAATCAGACTCGCTACTACCTTCGGAGGATCGCGATTCCCTCGGCAAATTGAAGCTCGCGTGTCAGCAGGCTCACCACCACGCGGTTACGCTCCGTCATCCCGTAGAACGATCCCGGATGGACCACCACGCCCAGCTCAGCAACCAGATCCTCCGCCGTCCCCTGCACCCGCAGCACCGCGCTCCACCCTGCCTCAGTCCGCAGCACCTCAACCCCTGAGCCCGCCAGGGCCTCCATATTCGCCCGGATGCGCTGCAGAATCTGCCCCTGGATCCCCCGCCGTGCGCCAAGCCAGTGCGGAAGCGCCTGCTGGACCGGCGCGTTCATTGAAAGAAACGTATCCGCAATCACTTCCAGCCGGCCCAACGCCTCGGCCCTGAGCGGCTCCGGCCCCAGGGTCAGCACCCATCCCGACTTCATCTGCGGCAGTCCGGCGATCTTGCTCATCCCGCTCAGCACGAAGGTCAGCACCGTCGCCTCCTCCGCCGCAAAGCTCACCGCCTCTTCAGAAGGCGCCAGCGGATAGTCCAGAAAGACCTCGTCCACAATGAGCGCCAGCCCATGCTCCCGGCAGATCTCCCGGAGCCGATCCCGCTCCGCCCTCCCCGTCCAGTGACCCGTCGGATTATTCGGATGCACCACAAGAATCGCCTTCGTCCGGGGTGTGATCCGCCGCTCCAGCTCGGCAAAGTCGATCCACCAGCCAAAGTCGTAAAACAGTGGATAGGGCCGGAGCCGCACGTCCTCAAGATCTGCCAGAAAGTCGAACAGCGGATAGCTCGGCTGCGCCACCAGGACCTCGTCGCCCGCGTCGCAGAGCAGCCGAAAGAGGTAGCCATAGCCCTCACTCGTGCTCGTCGTCAGGACCAGCGCATCCGTATCCACCGCCGCCCCATGGTCCGCATAATAGGCAGCCACAGCCTCGCGCGCCGACCGGATCCCGCGCGGATCCGGGTCGTACGTCATCGCCGCCGGTGATATCAGCGGCTGAAGAATCGCCTCCGCATCGTAGGAGAACCCGCACACCGTGGGATTTGAGATCGTCAGATCGATCAGCGACCGCCCCGCCTGCC
>CAZZZQ010000827.1:0-1798 GCA_964658405.1 uncultured Sphingomonas sp. | reverse complement strand
CTACGACATCATGAAGCTGAACCTGGCGATCAGCTCCTTCGGCGGCCAGTACTGGCAGAACTGCTACTACGCACTGAATACCCCGAATCTGGGCACGATCAATCCCCAGTTCAACAGTGGCAGCCGCTACTGCGTCGGGGCCGATCCAAACGCTTCGACGAACTTCGGCGGCACGGGCGTCGTTCCGGCGGGGCTGACCTTCCTGGAGAGTCAGAACTTCCGCAGCTTCCCGACCAGCTGCTCCACATGCAGCGCTACCCAGGAGGGCGTCGCACCGGGCCTGAAGCCGTATCGCCAGCACGAGGCTGTGATCGGCGTGGACTACCAGCTTGGCCACAACCTGGCCTTCGAGGCACGCTGGGATCGGCGCCGGCTGGATCACGTGATCGAAGACTCATCGATCTTCGACTCGGATACCGGCAGTGAGACCTTTGTCGTCGTCAACCCGGGTCAGGGCGCTAATGCGACCTTCTCCGGCTTCTGCAACTTCCTCTATGGCGCGGGCAGTGCAGCCTGCGTTTCCAGCGGAGCGACACCGCCAAACCAGACGATTCCGGCGGCCCGCAGCTATGACGGGGTTGAGTTCCGCCTGAACAAGGCGATGAGCAACCACTGGTTCGGGCTCTTCTCTTACACCTACAGCCACTTCCGCGGAAACTACACGGGTCTCACAAGCTCGGACCTCGCTGACGGTGGATCCGGTGGCCGTAACGCTCCGAACAACAGCCGGTCGTTTGACGAGCCGTACTTCTCCTACAACGCGAATGGTGGGTCTTCGAGCGGCCTGCTGCCGACCGATCGTCCGAATACCTTCAAGGGCTACGCCTACTATGAGCTGGGCTTCCTTCGCCGCTTCACGACGGACCTTGGCATCCTACAGACGGCCTACCAGGGTTCACCGAATACGAGCTACATGGACGTCGGGTATGGCGGCAGTGGATGGCCGGTCGATATCTACAACCGCGGGCAGTGGGCGAACATCACCCAGGACCCGGTCAGCGGAGCAGTCACCGTCGGAGCCCCTTACACCAACCGCAACCCCTGGTATACGCAGACTGACTTCAACTTCGCGCAGGCTTATAAGCTGACGGACAGCCGCGTGATCAGCTTCACCGCTACCTTCGCAAATATCCTGAACCAGCATGCCGTCACGGCGATCAACGAGCAGATCGACACCGGCTACGGCTTCCAGTATCCAACTCCCGGGGGGCGCTTCATCGGCGACGGCGTGCCGTTCTATGCCGCGGCTGAGAGTGCCTACAGCGTCAGCCAGGTCCTGAACAGCAATAACAGCCAGGGCGGTCCCATCACCATCAACAGCCAGTACGGCAAGCCGCTCTACTATCAACAGGCCCGCACCATCCGAATCGGAGCGAAGTTCAGCTTCTAAGAGCACGCGTCCAGAAAGCGACAAGGGCTCGGAGATGACTCCGAGCCCTTGTCGTGTCGGAGGCAGCGCAGCGGAATGAAGCTCCCGTAGTGCTTGATTCTGACGGATACCGATCGCAACAGCGCGGGAGACGCCCGACGTTCCAGCGACTTCGGTGATTACACGAAAGAATACGTATTTTAGTAATAGCAGCCGCGGTCTCTTTATAAAGTCAGAGAAAGCCGAGATCAAAGAGCTTTTGATGTCACTGTAATCAGCTTGTAATGAATTAGTTAGCGCAGCGTGAGGCTGCTTTGGTGATTGGCCCCACCAACCTGACCACCGGTTATGTGTCGGGTCCGAACAGCTTCGACACGCTCAACCAGAACCGCACCACACGCGGGACTGGCACCTTCAACCAGGGCGCTC
>CAZZZQ010000826.1:0-1801 GCA_964658405.1 uncultured Sphingomonas sp. | reverse complement strand
TCTGCTTTAGCCTGAATCACGGCCCATGATCGCTCCCCCTGACTTCAACCGCGTTGCCCGACCCTACCGCTACCTCGAGTACATGACCCTTGGCCCGGTCCTGCAGCGCTGCCGAACCCACTACATCCCGCAGCTTCTCGACCGTACCGAAGCGCTCGTTCTCGGCGACGGCGACGGTCGCTTCCTCGCAAAGCTGCTCGCTGTTAACCGCAACCTTCGCGCGACGGCCGTTGATACCAGCACCACCATGCTGCAGCTCCTTCGCAGCCGGTGCGGCGACACATCCCGCCTGACAATCTGCAACGAGAGCGCCCGCGTCCACACGCCGTCCCCCGCGACCGATCTCGTGACCGCCCACTTCTTCTTCGACTGCCTCACCCAGCCGGAGCTCGACGGCCTGATCGCCCGGACCGCCGCGCAGATCCGTCCGGATGCCCTCTGGCTCGTCTCAGACTTTCAGATTCCCACCGGTTCCATGCGTCTTCCGGCCAAGCTGTTCATTCGAGGGCTCTACTTCGCCTTCAACATTCTGACTGGCCTTCGCACCACGCAGCTTCCCGACCATGAGGCACCCCTTCGCCGCGCCGGCCTGCAACTAAAGTGCCGCCACCGCTCGCTCTTTGGCCTTCTGACGACAGAATTGTGGAGCCGTTTGTAAGGCCCATGCGTACAATTCCCCCATGTCGCATCCCCTTCTCAAAACCGCGTCGCTGATCCTGGTCGCCCTCCCCGCTGCTGTTTCCGCGCAGTCCGGCAGCATTGCGACGAACTCGCCCACGCCGCTCTCCACGCGAGTCGTCGCCTATAACCTCGACGCAAAGATCGACATGGACAAGAAGGCGCTCGATGCGAACGAGACGCTGACCTACAAGAACCTCACCGGACAGCCGCTCGCGACCTTTCCGTTCCACCTCTACCTCAACGGCTTCCAGCCGCAGTCCAGCTTCACCGCCGAGACGCACTTCACCGGCGGCATCCGCGACTCCGAAAAGGACAATGAGTACCCGCCCGAGAAGATGGGAAGCATCACCATCGCGCACATCGACGCAGACGGCTTCGGCGACCTGACCGGCAACATGCACTTCGTCGCGCCCGACGACGGCAACCTCAACGACAAGACTGTCACCGAGGTCACGCTCCCGCATCCGCTCGCGCCGGGTGATTCGATCACCTTCCACATCACCTTCCATGACAAGTTTCCCGTCTCCATCGCGCGTAACGGCTACAAGCGCGACTTCCTGATGGGCGGCCAGTGGTTCCCGAAGGTCGGCGTCTTCTGGCACGGCGCCTGGAACTGCCACCAGTATCACTCGACGACCGAGTTCTTCTCGGACTTCGGAACCTACACGGCCCATCTGACCATCCCGCGCCGATTCGTCGTCGGGGCCACCGGCGTTCCGACCGGCGAGATCCTCAACAACGACGGCACCAAGACGCTCAGCTTCTACGGCGAGGACATCCACGACTTTGCCTGGGCCGCCAGCCCGCACTTCCAGGTCACCGACGGGGTCTATCTCTCGTCGATGGGGCCGGTCCAGATTCACGTTCTCGCCCTTGCCTCGCACCCCGAGGCCGGCCAGCGCTACCTGAAGATCATGCAGCAGTCGCTGGCGCAGTTCGATCACCGCTACGGCCCCTACCCCTACAAGATCCTCACGGTCATCGATCCTGAACCCGGCTCGCAGATCGGCGGCATGGAGTACCCCACGCTCTTCACGGGCGATACCAGCTGGTATGAGCCGAGCCACATCACGGAGCTCACCGCCGAGCATGAGTTCGGCCATCAGTACTGGTACGGGAT
>CAZZZQ010000825.1:0-1802 GCA_964658405.1 uncultured Sphingomonas sp. | reverse complement strand
TAGACATATAGCGACCCAGGTGAGGCCGACTCCCGCGCAAAGCTCCGGATACAAAGCGCCACCAGGTAGATTGAGCACGTCGCGAGCAGGTACGAGAGCCATGTCCCATTCCCCGCCACCGCAAAGACGAGCGGAATCGTCATCGTCGGCGACGTGCTCGGAGCGATCGTTGAGATCGACTGGCCAAGCGTCTCCATCGGCGAGAGTACCTGATGCCGCAACCCGGATGCGCGCGCCGGCAAACTCTCGTGACCCACCACAGGGTCCGGTGCGAGCGTGCCCGATGGATTCGACAGCATAGACGACGCTCCTAGCGAGACACGGGCAAGAGACCGGCGGTGAAGGTGGAGTGAGTAGGGAGAGCATAGCATCCGCACCAAATCCGGTGTGAAGCGATGCCCGTTCAGCCCTCAAGTCAGTTGTGGAACAGGTGCGCTGAAAGAACATCAGAGCGTGCATTAATGTCTCGCCATTGACTTGCAGATGCGCTATCGTGCAGATGAATCTACTAAACCTAAACACTCGGCATGCACCTTTGCGCAAGCAATGTGCGCGCTGAACCGTACATGCCGCCTGCGCATTTAAATGCCTGCTGCCCGCATAGCCGCCTTGGGCCGTTCGAACAACTGGTCTTCCGGAGCCTCTTCATGATCACGCGTAAGCCCTTCTGTCTCCTCCTGAAGTCGTTCCTTGTTCTACTTCTCGTCATCGTTCCTCTGGCCCGCGCTCAGCAGACCCTCGGCGGCCTGACCGGCGTCGTGACCGATGCACAGGGCGCAATTCTGCCCGGCACAACCGTGACCGCGACCGGCGATCAGACCGGCCTGAAGCGCACGCAGACCGCCGGAAAGAACGGCTTCTACGAGTTCCCGAATCTCCCCATCGGTGCGTACACACTAACCTTTACCGAGGATGGCTTCCAGACCGCGCGCTTCCCCGGCGTTGTCGTGCAGTCAGACCGGACCGCAACCGTCAATCCCACGATGACGGTCGGCTCCGTCACATCGTCGGTCACGGTCGAGGCGACCCCGCTGATGAATGCAGTCGACACCACCAACGGCTACATCATGGACCGCGCGCAGATCGAGACCATCCCGCTGCCGACCGGAAGCTTCACCGGCCTTGCCCTGCTCTCGCCCGGCGTCAACGCGGAGCTGACCAGCGGCACCGGCGCGAACACCGGCCTCGGCAACGCCCCCATCTGGGCCAACGGGCAGCGCGATACCAGCAACTCCTTTTATCTGAACGGCGTGGACGCCAGCAATCTCTTCAACGGCAAGAGCACCAGCCAGGTCTCCTCTGCGCGCGTCGTGAATAACACCGGCGTCGGCAACGGCGGCGGCAACGGAGTTATGCAGACCAGCGCCTCGGTCTACCTCGCGATCGGGCAGGCTCTCCCCACCCCCGCCCCCGAGACGCTGGCGGAGGTCCGCGTCAACACCTCGATGTACGACGCCCAGCAGGGTTCGACCAGCGGCGCTCATTTGGATATGAGCACCGCCTCCGGCACCAACCTGGTCCATGGCAGCCTCTACATCCACCGCGGAACCGACTGGATCAACGCCGCGCCCTTCTTCTTCAAGCAGGATGACCACATTCCGGATGATCAGAAGGTCCCACAGCTCCACCGCTACTCGGCCGGCGGAACCGCGGGCGGCCCCATCCTCAAGAACAAGCTCTTCCTCTTCCTCTCCTACCAGCACACGCACGTCAGCGATCAGGAGATCGGCGACTCCCGCCTGACCGTCCCGAACGGCCTGACCAACGACCGCAGCGTCGGCGCCCTTGCGGCGATCGCCAAC
>CAZZZQ010000824.1:0-1805 GCA_964658405.1 uncultured Sphingomonas sp. | reverse complement strand
GTCTCTGGCTGCTGTTCCACTATTTCCTTCAGAAACAGGGAGACTTCGGTCCATCGATCAACCCGCTCGAACCCTGGTGGTTGAAGGTTCACGGCGCCTTCGCCTTTGCGACCTTGTGGATGGGCGGTTTGATTTGGGGAGTCCATATCACCAGGTTTTGGCCCGGCAGGCGGCGCCGCTGGTCTGGAAGCAGTCTTACCACAGTCTTTGCTCTTCTTATCCTGACTGGTTACCTGCTGTACTACGTTGCAGATGACCGTGCCCGCTCCGTAATCTCGGCGGTCCATTGGATCGTCGGATTGATTTGCCCAATTTTCTTCTTGTGGCATCGCTGGGCCCGTACCCGAGTGCGCTGAGCGAGGAGTGACTTGTCAACTATTCGCTTGACAGCCGCATTCGAAGACCGGTAAAAATCCAGACAAAATGGAAACATGCCTCCGGTCGCTGCTTGATTGTGAATCAGCACGGAATGCGCAAAGATGAGTGCTAGATCGCCAAAGCGCGTTTTCAGCGAAGGCAAGGATGGACGAGCGCATCGGCCTGATATCGTCACTTGACGTTAGCAAACGCGAAAGGACCCACCATGACTGCAAGAACGTCACTGAATCACGTTGAGATAGAGCGAGGTACCATCCCAATCTTCGAAGCGGAGAACAAGTACAGGGAGATGCGCGGCTCTCGCCGTTCTTCTCAGATCGCTGAAATTAGGAACTCCGGGCGTTGAAGGAGTGACCGTTATCCCGCTGCCTTCCTTTGCGGTGAGTAGGCCGGTCTGAAGCAATGCGTCGTAAGCATCTACCACTGTGCCTCGTGACACATTGAGCAATGTAGCGAGTAAGCGCGAGGAAGGTAAGCGGCAGTTGCAGGGTAGCGCGCCACTGCGGATGGCGGAGACGAGTTGCCTTTCGATCTGCTTCCGCAAGCTCAGCGCCGTCGGCGATCGATCCAGGGAAATCTCGGGTAATGCGGTGGTTCTCTTCATAAAAGGCTCAACTGGTCCCATGTGGTGGACCTTTTCATTTTCTAGCAGACAGAGGAAGATTTGGAAAGGAGGATTTACATCACATGATCTCATCTGGAAATGCAACCATTATCGTTTCGGACATGGACAGGTCAATCCAGTTCTACACCGACATTCTTGGTCTCAAGCTCACAAACCGTTTTGGATATGACTGGGCCACGGTGAGTGCAGGCGAGGGGCTGACAATCGGCATACATCCCGCGTCAGCGAAGTACCCAAGTCCAGGCACCAAAGGGGCGATCATTTTGGGGCTGGACATTGATGTGCCTATCGAGGAGGCAGTAAGGAAAGTTGCTCAGCATGGCGTCTCCATCAAGGGGAGTATTGTTCGAAGCGAACCTGGAAACTTTGCAAATCTGGAAGATCCTGACGGCAACGAGATCTATCTATGGGAGAAAGTGCATAAAGCGATGACAGAGCCGGACCTTGCTCAAGCCGCCCACTAGTAGTGAGAGCGCAGCGCGGCGATTCTAGCGCTGGCAGGACCGCGCAAGGATTAATCAGAACGCACCTCTCGTTAACCAGCTACAGAGGTACCAACTCAGTAGTCGGCAGTTCGACTTCTCAGTGAGTACATTATCGCCGATGCACTCGCTGACACCGGATTTGTTGTAGCTCGTTAGAAATGACAGGGTGGCTAGTCCATTAGAAGTGTCAGTATAAGTCCATCTGATGAAGTATTTGTTTAGTAATTACTAGTAGTCGTTGTGCGGTGCGTAATGGTGGGAATCGACGTTCTTTGTCGATTTCCAAGGACTGTGGGAAGAGAGGGAAACGGCTTTAT
>CAZZZQ010000823.1:0-1809 GCA_964658405.1 uncultured Sphingomonas sp. | reverse complement strand
CTCTTCATCGGCCCAGTCCACAAGACTCACCGTAAACGGCGGCGTCCCGGCAAACTCCTCAGAGATCCGGCGCAGCACCGCCAGGCTCGTCATAACCCCAAGGCACCCGTCCAGCCACCCGCCGTTCGGGACGGAGTCCAGATGGCTCCCCAGCACAAGCGTCTTCGACGAAGCCCCACGCAGCGTCACCCAGACATTCCCCGCCGGATCAACCGTCCGCTCCACCGGCAGGTCCTTCAGCTTCGCCGCAAACCACTGGCGCGCCGTATCCCACGTCGAAGTCCAAGCGACTCGCTGCGCCCCGTCTTCATCCCCGGTCAGCGCACGCAGCTCGCGCAGGTCCGCGATCACCGTCTCCGCCGAGGCCTTCGTCATCGGGCTACTCCATTCGAAGGCGTACGCCGCAGAAACTCACCACGCCCGCGCTCCCCCACAAACTCACCGTCGCGAACCTGGATTGTCCCCCGCACCATCACCACCGCCGGCCGCCCTTCGATCGCCATTCCTTCAAAGCCACTGTAGTCGTTGTTCACGTGATGCGTAGCAGCAGAAAGAACACCCCGATACGAAGGGTCATAGATCACCAGGTCAGCATCGCTCCCTACGGCGATCGCACCCTTACGCGGGTAAAGCCCGAACAGCCTGGCGGGGCGCGTACTCAGCGCATCCACGAAGCGATGCAGGTCCATCCGCCCCCTCTGCACCCCATACGTGTAGATCAGGTTCACGCGCTCCTCAATCCCCGGAATCCCGTTCGGGATCTGCGTAAACGCATCCTTGCCCATCATCTTCTGCTCAAGGTCGAACGGGCAGTGATCCGTCCCGACCGTGTCGATCGCACCCGACCCAAGCCCGTCCCACAACGCCGCCTGGTTGCCCATCTCGCGCAGCGGAGGCGACATCACATACTTCATCCCCTCGACACCCTCCTGCTCCGCAAGGCTCCGGTCCAGCAGGAAGTGGGGAAGCACCGACTCGATCGCCACGTGGACACCCCGCGCCTTCGCCTCCATCGCAACCTTCAGCGCAGCCTCGCACGACAGGTGGACGATGTACCCCGCCGCTCCCGTCGTCTCGAGAAACGTACAGAACCGCCCCGTCCCCTCCGCTTCCACCGCGACCGGCCGGCTCGGCTCGTGCCACTCCGGCCCGGTCTTTCCTTCAGCCAGCAGCTCCTGCTGCAACCGGCTCACCAGCTCCGCGTTCTCGCAATGAGCCGTGACGATCACGCCAAGCTCCCGCGCCAACCGCAGCGTCTGGTACATCTCCGCATCATCCACGCCGAAGAAGTTCTTATACGACAGAAAGATCTTGAACGACGTAACTCCATCCGCAACGATCTCGCGAAGCTGCGCCTCGGTATCCCCGTCGAAGCGCGTCACGCCCATGTGGAAGGTGTAGTCGCACGCTGAGAGCCCCTCCCCCTTGCTCCTCCACAGCTTGTATCCTTCAAGCGCATCGTCCTGCCGCGACGGGCAGCACATCTCGATCAGGCAGGTCGTCCCGCCGATCAACGCCGCTACGCTCGCCGTCTCGTAAGTATCCTTCGCGAACGTCCCCATGAACGGCAGATAGATGTGGACATGTGGGTCGATGAAACCGGGAAAGATCAGCTTTCCCGTCGCGTCGATGCGCTCCACATCAGCCGGGACCTCCAGCCTCTCGCCAATGCGCGTGATCGTCTCGTCCTCGATGTAGAGGTCCGCAACATACGTATCATCGGCAGTCACAATCTGCCCATTTTGAATCAGAAGCGCCATCTCGCAAACTTTCCTGCAGCCATCCCGCTTAGTGAATGTGAATTCCATG
>CAZZZQ010000822.1:0-1811 GCA_964658405.1 uncultured Sphingomonas sp. | reverse complement strand
CTTCCTTGTGCCCCGGTAAGCAAAGAGCTGTCCCGCCCGGGCGATCAGCGTGCGGGCACGATCTCTTGGGAGATCGTCCGGGAGCACCATCGCAAGCCAACCTGCCAGCCACGGCAGGAAGTCCTCGGGAGTGCGCTGCGGATCGATCTTCTGCGGAAGGCTTTGGATGATCTCGCGAAGGCCTGGTCCTTCTGCGGGTAGAGCGGCCGCGCCACCCAGCAGCATGGCTTCGAGCGGACGCAGGAAGGCGTTCAGCGGCGCGTTGTCATGAAAGATCTCCGGCAGGTTCTGGAGAAAGCGCTCTGGCTGCGCACTCATGCGGATATCCTTCCGGGTTGAGTGATTGCCGGCTGAGAACTGGTGAGTGAAATGGTTATGGCGCCGGGCAGCTCGTCAGGTGCAAGCCAGCAGGAGATCAGCTCTCCGCGCGGGTTGCGCTGCAGCCGGTCGAGCTCTCCACCGGCCGGGACAATCTCCTCCAGCTCGCGTCCGGTTGCCAAGTCGATCTCCCGCTGGGCGTACCGGATCGCGGGCTGTGACGTCAGGATCCAGTACACGTCGGAGATGAAAACAGCTCGTCCCATCGGCCAGCCATTGCCGTCCGCGCCGCCGAGTACCGGATCAAAGAACTGACGCAGAGCTTCAGTACCTGCCTGCACGGCAGTCGCGCCCGGGACGCCGCTGGCCGGGGTGATCTGGACGCGAATCGTAAAGCCGACGCTGCGTGCTGCCGTGACATGAAGGCGCGTGGTGAGGATGCGGCGATCCTCCAAGAAAGCGCTCACCGCCGCAAGGATAGACGGCATCTCGGTCTCAGCAACGCCCTGTGCGGGCAGCAGTGCGACGCTCACATGCCCGGCGCGCTTCGCCTGCCGGGCCGTCAACGAGCTCTCGGCGAAATTGACCTGGGGGCGGCAGATTGCGCGGCCAACACGCTGGTCCGCGCGGCAGCTCAGCAGTTCGTAATCAAGCGCGGTCACGGCGCGTTCCGGAGTGCGTTGTTGCAGCACGGCTGCCTCAAGGGCTGCCTCCAGCGCCTCACCGGTGAGCTCCGGGACATCGTATTCGCCACGCATGAGCCGCAGAAATCCGAGCCGGTCGGCGTCCGTCAACTGGCCTGCCTGGAAGATCAGGATTTCGGTGAAGTACGCCAACAGCTCCACTAGCGTGATGCCCGGGTCGGCTGCATTGTGATTGGTCCACTCAGGGGCAGCAGAGGGCAGCAGGCTGACGGCCTCGCTGACGAGTTCGCGATAGCTCCATGTGTCCAGCGTTTGCGTCGGTGAAGCCATGAGAAGCTCCTTTTCTAGGCTGGAATGAGTGTGAAGGTGACCGAGACGTCGCCCTGGCAGATGAGGAAGTTGCTCGTCTGGGCCTGGCCCTGGCGGAGCTCCCTGGCCGAGATGTCCAGTGTGCGCACGTGGTCCACACCGGGAACGGTGGACACCAGTGCAAGGAGGTCCGAACGGTTCGGCTGTCGTCCGAACTCCCACCCGTCGCCGTCGAAGCCGCCGGTCAGCGGATGAGTAAATGCCGCGATCCGGCTGCGAAGCAGAAATTCGGTCTCCACGATGCGATCGAGCCGGGTGATGGCCACCTCGATGTCTACGTCGATGGGCAGGTAGTCGGGGCCGACGACGACCAGGCTTACGGTCGGACTCTGCCGCTCGGCCAGGTACGTCTGGACGGTGCGCAGCAGATCCGCATCGGGCTGGGGACGTGGGTCGATGCCGCGAGGAACGATCAGAATACTCACCACTCCCGGCGCAGTCTGGCGGGCGGTTGCATCCGCGGCAAGATCGACGCCAGAT
>CAZZZQ010000821.1:0-1829 GCA_964658405.1 uncultured Sphingomonas sp. | reverse complement strand
TGTCTTCATGCTTCCGTGGGCAGTCATCTTCAAGCAGCTTCCGGCCATCACCGGCTCGAAGATGTTCGGCTTTTGGGAGATGTTCGTCTATCTCGGCTTCGTCGCCGTCGGCCTCTTCTATGTCTGGAAGAAGGGCATCCTGGACTGGGCAAACGATCGAGGAGACCTCTAATATGTACGATCCCGCCAGCGCCATCACCGGCATCGAGGCTGTTACCGAAGCCCATCCCGAGAACGCCGCCCTTCGTGCTCTCGCAGGCATTGCAACCAACGCAAAGTTCGACCGCGAAGAGCTGACGATCACCGTTCCCCGCGAACAGATCGTCGCCGCCGCGAAGGCCGTCCAGCAGGCCGGCTACAACTTTCTCGAAGATGTGACCTGCGTCGACTGGTACCCCTCCGAGCCCCGCTTTCAAGTCACCTGCCACATCCTGTCGCACTCCCTGAAGCAGCGTGTCCGCCTGGTCGCGCTCCTCGATGGAGCCGATGCCGTCCTCGACAGCATCGTTCCCGTCTGGCCCTCGGCAAACTTCTACGAGCGTGAGATCTTCGACCTCTTCGGCGTCCGCTTCAGCGGCCACCCCAACATGGTCCGCATCATGATGCCCGAGGATTGGCAGGGTCATCCGCTGCGGAAGGACTACCCTGTGGAGGGCTACCGCTAAATGTCACCCACTCTTGCACCCGAGAAGCCCGTCTTCGAGAAGAACATCGCCGACCTGATCAACCCCGGCATCAGCGACCTCGTCGCCGACGCCGCACAGCATAACGCCAGCAGCGACCCCTCCGCCGACAAGACCATGGTCCTCAACATGGGCCCGCAGCACCCCTCGACCCACGGTGTGCTCCGGCTCCTGCTCGAGATCGACGGCGAGACCGTTGTAGCCTGCGCTCCGGACATCGGCTACCTCCACACCGGCATCGAGAAGACCTGCGAGGCGAAGTTCTACCAGCAGGTGGTCCCGCTGACCGACCGCATCGACTATCTCTCGCCGATGTCGAACAATCTCTGCTACTGCCTGGGCGTCGAAAAGCTGCTCGGCCTCGAAATTCCTGAGCGCGCACAGTATCTCCGCGTCCTGCTCAACGAGCTCACCCGCATCCAGTCGCATCTCGTCTGGCTCGGCACGCACGCCATGGACATCGGTGCGCTGACCATCTTCCTGTACTGCTGGCGCGAGCGCGAGGATATCCTCCGCATCTTCGAGAACGTCTCCGGCCAGCGCATGATGACCAGCTACTTCCGCATCGGCGGCCTCTCGGTTGAGCCGCCCCTGGACTTCTACAAGCAGGTCCAGGACTTCCTCAACCTCATGCCCGCCCGCATCGACCAGTACGAAAACCTCCTCACCGGCAACCCAATCTGGATGGGCCGCCTGAAGGATGTTGGCTACCTCTCAGCTGCGGATGCAGTTGCACTCGGCGTCACCGGCCCCCCGCTCCGCGCCTCGGGCGTCGACTGGGATCTTCGCCGCGACATGCCGTACTCGGGCTACGAGAAGTTCCAGTTCAATGTCCCGGTCTCGAACGCCGGCGACGTCTGGGCACGGTACGTCGTCCGCATGCAGGAGATGCGCGAGTCGGTCAAGATCTGCCAGCAGGCGCTCGACGGCATGCCCACCGGCCGCATCGTCGCCGATGCCCCGAAGATCGTTCTTCCCGATCGCGAGCAGATGAAGACCCAGATGGAGTCGCTCATCCATCACTTCAAGATCGTCACGGAAGGCTTCGCGGTTCCTGCCGGACAGGTCTTCCAGGCCATCGAATCGCCCCGCGGCGAGATGGGCTACTTCATCGTCTCGGACGGAACCGCCAAACCCTACCGGGTC
>CAZZZQ010000820.1:0-1830 GCA_964658405.1 uncultured Sphingomonas sp. | reverse complement strand
AGACTTGTATATGGCACCACTGCCGTTGCGATTGCCCCTTCTCGGATGGGCTCTGCTGGCATCACTTAGTTTGCCACTCGAGGCCCAAACCGCAGCTGTCCCACCGCTTGCGCTCACAAAGCCGTCAGCGATGATGCTGCCGGATAGCGTCTTTTACCGACACGTCCTCAAGCAGGCTGCCTTCTTTGCGCACGCGGCTGCAAATGCGAGAGATGGCGACCTCGGCGCCGACCCCTACGGCACCTACTTTACCGAGGCGTATGGATTGACCGCAGAGCAGGCATCCCTCCTGCGTTCTGTCGCCTTTGACTACGAGACCGAATGGAAGCTGTACCGTCTTCGCGTCCACGCGCAGGGTGTGGCTTTTCGCCGCCGGTACATCAACTCTGGCGCCTACAAGACTGAGCCTCCGCCACGCCCTGACCCGGAGATGGTAAAGCTTCAGCAAGAGGGCGACGAAATCACGCTGCGTGCCCGCGACCGGTTGGCCGAAACGTTCGGCGAAGACGCCTTCCGCAAGGTCGACTTAGGCCTTCGGCAGCATCTCGACACAGCCTTCACGCGGCCCTAGATCAAGCGCTGCACGTCCCTGAAAGGACTACCTATGCAGAATGCTCTTCGACCTTACGGCAAAGCCGTAGTGCTCTTCGTTCTCCTGCTCTCCGGGCGACATCTGGCCTTGGCACAGGAATACACGGATGAGGGAGACGACTCTTATGGCTTTACGACAATCACATGGAACAGCGCCAACAACAAGGTGATCGGCTATACCGAGACAGATATGGATGACGGCTTTGCGGACTACTACGAAGCTGTTGTGAACGGAACCCTCTCGAACGGCTCAGGGACGGCGCTCGCAGCGGCAACGGTACAAGACAACGATGATACGGGCTCGGCGTCAGTAACCCTCGCGGTCACAGGCACACCGGGTCAGACGTACACTATGACCGGATATCACGGAGGCTGGCTTGGATTCCAGGATTCCGTCGAAGGATCGCGCTACTACGATGGCTACGACATCACCTACTGGGCTCAGTGGGACATGGATATGCCGGATCTGTTTCAGTTTTACGAGGGCGGTCCAGGGGTAACAACGCCGCAACAGCGAATCTGGGTTGGCTACTCCATAGCAAGCGCTACGATTCACCCCAAATCCCAGGGCGGCGATCAACGAGACAGCATCATTGCGGAATACAGCAATTTTGGGGTGAGCCTTCAGCCCTCTTGCACAACGTTCACGATGGCGGCCCCAGCAGGGTCGTTGTTTTCCTTCGCGCAGCTCAATAGCGGAACTTACTCCTGGGCGATCCTGCTGAGTTCGCTTTCGACCGGCATCAACAGCATCCACGCAAATTACAGCGGCACGCTGACACCGAACAGCGGCTATCGGAACCCGGCCAAGGAGTATGCGATTGACCAGGCGCAAGGAGCGAGGTTTGCGAAAAATAGCCGACATGAGTACGGCGATGCTATCGACTTTGCGGCAAGCAGCTCAACCTTTCCCACATTGCGCAACATAGCCGTCTCCAAAGCGAATGGTTGTGCCGAACCCAAACGCGATTCCGGCACTGCACATGTACATGTAGATTGGCGGCAATTGGATGGTCTGGCATGTCCACCCTTTTGGAGGATCGTGAACGTATGAAATCTCTTCCAGCTCTCTTTCTCTTAGCTGTCACACTTACGATCGGAGCCGAAAGCGGCTTTGCACAAAGAGCCCTCCCCGAAGCTCTTAAACGGGACCTAGCGTCGGGAGATTTCCGCATCAGAGAAGACGCCATGCAAAGGCTGGTAGAGGCGAACACTGACCAGTCTCACATTGCGTTGATC
>CAZZZQ010000819.1:0-1832 GCA_964658405.1 uncultured Sphingomonas sp. | reverse complement strand
CAGACGCCGTTCCATCGCCAGTGCACCCAGGCGATGGTGGCCAGCGCCGACCCGGCGGCCGCGCCGGTGAAGTAGACGGTCATGTAGACCGTGTTCAGCCGGCTCCGCGCCGAAGGGACCAGCCCGAAGATCCGCGTCTGGTTAGCGACCTGCGTCATCTGCGCCCCGACGTCCAGCACGATGACGCCGACCGCGAGGGCCGCAATGTGAAGCGCGACCGAGAGCGGAGCCCGCTCCTCGGACCAGAGCAGAACGTAGGAGGCGGCGAGAATGAGGATGCCGGAGCGGATAACGTACCGCGCTCCATGTTTGTCGGCGAGCCGTCCCGCCAGCGGTGCCACCAGCGCTCCAGCGGCTCCCACCAGGCCGAAGGTTCCCGCCACGCCCGGGCCAAGTCCATAGTGGCTATCAAGCAGAAAGGCCAGCGTCGTCCAGAAGCAGCTGAAGGAGGCGAAGACCAGGGCACCGATCGCGCACGACTCACGCAGCAGGGGCTCCGTCCGCCACAGCGTCCAGAGCGAACGCATCGCCTGCCCGTAGGTCAGGTTGCCCTTTGCAGGCAGCTTCGGCATCACCTTCCACAGCAGCGGGACAAAGACGGCGTTGACCACAGCCGCCACGATAAAGACCCAACGCCAACCGTGAATCTTGCTCACCCAGCCGGCAAAGGTCCGTGCCAGCAGGATTCCCAGCAGCAGCCCGGTCATGACGATGCCGATGGCGCGCCCCCGGCCGGCATCGCCCGCCAGCTCCGGTGCAATCGGAAGGACGATGTGCGTCACCGAGGCCAACAGGCCGATCACGGCGCTCGCGACGATCAGCCACGCCAGGTTCGGGGCGAAGGCGACCAGCAGCAGGGCTACGGAGACTGCGCCGTACATGCGCATCATCAGCGCACGGCGCTCGAGCACATCCCCAAGTGGAACGAACAACAGCAGGCCGATTGCATAACCTACCTGCGTCGCCACGGCTACAAAACCTGTGTTTCCAGGAGTCGCGTGGTAGGTCCGCGCCATCTCGATCAGCAGCGGTTGGTTGTAATAGATCGTCGATACGCCAACCGCGCAGGCTAATCCGAGAAAGGGAAGTGGCGTGCCTGGAGCGGTCGAGTTAGTTGGGGAACTCATGACTGGAGTGAAAATCCTCACCCCAGTCTAAAACCTCGCAGACCTTCGTGCTCTCAGAGTGGTCCTTCCATTCGCGCCGATGAAGGAGGCGTTCAGGTCAAATGGCGACCGGCGCCTTTTTTCCTTGAAGTCTCCCGGGCATTTCTGCGACCTTAGGAGGGTATTTCTCTCCGGCTCCCTCCGTATATCAAGGTTCAGGTCACCGTGACCCAGTCCGTAATCTCATCGGGTTCTCGTCCTGTGGCGGAGGTCTCGCTCTCGGAGATCCTGTCCGCTCTCTCCTTCGCACTCGACCTCGTCGAGAACGCGAAGCCTGGTCACGCGATTCGCTCCTGCCTTCTCGGCATGCGCATTGCCCATGCCATGCGGATCTCGGGCGATCAGCTCACCCACCTTTATTACGCTCTGCTCCTGAAAGACGTGGGCTGTTCATCGAATGCACGCCTCGTCTGCGAGATCTCCGGAGGCGACGACCGCGCGATCAAGCGGGAGGCAAAGCTGCAGGACTGGACCCGCGCCTCACTCTCCGCCGCCCGCGTCATGTGGCGCAATCAGAGGAAAGGGGCTCCGATTCGGGAGCGGCTCTGCAGGCTCGCAAGCATGGCCCTGCATCAGGACCGCAACAACTCCCTGCTCATCAGCCTCCGCTGTGAACGCGGAGCGAAGATCGTTCGAAAGATCGGGATGGGAGAGCGGGTGGCGGAG
>CAZZZQ010000818.1:0-1832 GCA_964658405.1 uncultured Sphingomonas sp. | reverse complement strand
TGGCCTTTGCCTCTGACCACGGCCCCATCTTCAGCTATGCAACGCCCGTCAACTCTCAAGGGGAGGTAAGCTGCGATGCCGGTATCTTTGGTCGAAGCGGGTCCAAGGGCTCGCAACTATCCACTGGTACCGGGTGTGGCTACGGCATCACGCCGCACATCACGGCCAACGTCTTTCTTCCAGCGACGTTTGGCAGCGGCTCGCTTCCGGAAAGCCGTATCTATCCAGGCAGTGAATGGTCAGCCGGAGCCTCGTGGCGCTTCCTGCATTCCGTCACGAGCGTAGGCAAGCGGATCGAATCGACGGCCTCCCTTGGGGTAGTCGTGCCGGGACCACAACAGGATTCCGGAGCCCTCTCCGGCCTTCATCGAGCACCCGGCGTTGCTGGTTCTCTCGCTACTGGTCTCGTATCGAGGAGTCAGTATGTCTGGGTTGGCGGAGGCTATACGCGCTTTGCCGAGGCCTCACAGAGCCGAAGGCCCGACACGATTTCGTGGAGCGGTGTCTACGGCTACCGTCCGGCAAAGCTCAGACGAGGGTACGACCAGTGGGACTATCGCGGCTTTGCGGAGTTGACCGGGGAACACACCGGCAACGTGCGAACGTCAGGCGCGGTCCTGCCCAACAGCAGCACAACCACGGTTTGGCTTGGCCCTTCCATCCTCGCCATCTTCAAAACCGTCTCTATTTCGGCGGGAGTGCAGGCACCCGTTTACCGGGATGCCTCAGACAGTCTTTACGGTCGAGAACACGTCCGCTTTGCCCTCAACTTCAGCTACCTCAAATTCTCCGCACACAACAGTTCTCACTAAAGGATTGACGATGAAAAACACGCTCGCAGCAGGCGCTCTTCTTTTCTTTACTCTTGCCGCCCATGCGGAGTATCAGCAGGTAAACCTCACCGTCTTCGGAATGGATTGTGCGCCGTGCGCCCATGCCATCCACGTTTCCATGAAGGGCATTCAGGGGGTAAATACGGTGGACGTGGACCTGAACACCGGCCTCGTGACCATCAAGCTCACGCCAGGTAGCAACGCATCCATGCACCAGTTCAATGAAGCGGTAGAGAAGAACGGCTTTACCCATAAAGACGCAAACATCATTGCCAGAGGAAGGGTGACGGGGACCGCCGCCGCGCCTTTCTTTGAGGTTGCAGGCACTCAAGACCGTTTCGCCCTGAAAGCGGCCGGTACGCCGGGCGACCTCGCCATGATGCTCGGTAAGACTGTGACGATTTCTGGTACTCTCCCCCAGGCAAGCAAGGGCAAAGTGCCAGATACGCTTCGCTACACGACGATTGTGGAGGCACAATGACGTCAACCACTCTCTCACTTGCGCCGGAACGGAGGGCCAAAAGAGCGGCCCTGCTCAATTACTTCTCTTTGTTCAGCTCGTTCAGCACTCTCATCTGCTGTGCGTTGCCCTCCATCCTCGTTCTGCTCGGTCTGGGAACGACGGTCGCTTCCTTGCTTTCCGCAGCTCCGTGGCTGGTCAGTCTTTCCCGTCACAAAATCTGGACATTCAGCATCGCCGGGACACTGATAGCGGCAAGCTTCGTTATGACTTACGTCATCGCTCTCAGACTGCAGCAGGGTGAAGTCTGCGTAGCCGACGATCCAACGACGTGCGGCGAAGTGAGCAAACTGAGCCGTGTCATCCTTTGGGGATCGGCCCTTATATGGAGCGGCGGGTTCTTCGTCGCCTATCTTCTGGGGCCGATTCTTGAACGCATGGATCGTTAAAGCGAGTGGGCTGCATTCACAACGGAGCCTGCTTTGCTCGTTTATCCCATCGAAGTCTTAGCGTCGTTCGGTTTCTGAAAAGCATCGATT
>CAZZZQ010000817.1:0-1835 GCA_964658405.1 uncultured Sphingomonas sp. | reverse complement strand
ACTGGTGTCACGTCATGGACCGTGAGTCCTACGAGAACGCGGAGACCGCAGAGCTCATCAACAAATTCTTCATCGCCATCAAGGTCGACCGGGACGAGCGCCCCGATGTGGACACTCGCTACCAGGCAGCCGTGGCTTCGATCAGCGGGCAGGGCGGCTGGCCCCTCACCGCCTTTCTCACTCCGGACGGCCTGCCGTTCTTTGGCGGCACCTACTTTCCGCCCGACGACCGCCACGGCCGCCCCGGCCTGCGGCGCGTACTCTTCACCATGGCCGAGGCCTTCCAGAAGACGCGCTCCGAGGTCGACGAGTCCGCCGACAGTGTCATGAGCGCGATCGAGCAGAACGAATCTTTCTCCGGCCCCGCCGGCAACCCCGGCCCCGAGTTGGTCGCGAAACTCGTCGCCTCCGCGCTCCAGCAGTTCGACCCCCGCAATGGCGGCTTTGGATCGCAGCCGAAGTTTCCCCACTCCGGCGCCATCGACCTCCTGCTCGACGTTGCATCTCGCCCGGGCGAGCACAGCGAGGCCGCAACCCGCGCCGCCCTCATGACGCTCGAAAAGATGTCACGCGGCGGAATCTACGATCAGCTTGCCGGCGGCTTCCACCGCTACTCGGTCGATGAGCACTGGATCGTGCCGCACTTCGAGAAGATGTTGTACGACAACAGCGGTCTGCTCAAGAACTACGTCCACGCCTTCCAGACCTTCGACGAGCCCGAGACCTCGCGCGTCTCCCGCGAGATCATCCGCTGGGTCGACGAATATCTGAGCGATCGCGAGCAGGGCGGCTTCTACGCCTCGCAGGACGCAGACTTCTCACTCGACGACGATGGCGACTACTTCACCTGGTCACTCGCCGAGGCGAAGGCCGTCCTGACCCCGGAGGAGGCTGCAATTACTGCCCCCTTCTACGACATCGGTGAGGTCGGCGATATGCACCATGACCCGTCGAAGAACGTCCTCCATGTCGATCACTCGATCATCACCATCGCGAAGAACGCCAATATTGAACTCGAGGAGGCGAAGAGTCTCCTGATCGCGGCACGGAAGAAGCTGTACGCAGCGCGCCTGGCCCGGCAGACGCCCTACATCGACAGGACAATCTACGTCGGTTGGAACGCGATGATGATCTCCGCCTACCTCGAGGCCGGACGCGTCCTCGACCTGCCGCATGCAGCATCGTTCGGCCTCCTCAGCCTCGACAGGATCCTTCGTGAGGCCTGGAGCGCAGACGACGGACTTTCACGTGTGGTTGCATACGGCGAAGCTGCGCCCGGAGCGAGCACCCGTGTTGCAGGCGGCCTGGAGGACTACGTCCTTCTCGGCACCGCTGCGCTCGACGCATGGGAGGCAACCGGCGAAAGGCGCTACTACGAGGCCGCCGCCGCACTGGCGGACAGCGCGATCGCCCGCTTCTACGACAGCGACGGAACCGCCTTCTTCGACACCGAGACCGCGGCTCCCGGCGAGCGGTTGCTGGGTGCCCTCTCCACCCGGCGAAAGCCCCTGCAGGACTCGCCGACACCGGCCGGAAACTCGGTCGCTGCAAGCCTGCTGCTCCGCCTCTACGCCTTGAGCGGCAGGCCGGAGTACGCCGACAAGGCATCCGCGACCCTCGAGACCTTCGCCGGCGTCGTAGAGCACTTCGGCCTCTACGCCGCCAGCTATGGCCTCGCGCTCCAGCGAATGGTCACCCCACCGGTCCAGGTCTGTGTCATCGGCGACGACCACCACGCCCGAAAGCTCGAAGCGATCGCAATCGCTCGATTTGCCGTCAATAAGAGCGTGATCCGCTTCACCCGCGAGCAGCTTGCCGTCCTGCCACCCGCCCTC
>CAZZZQ010000816.1:232-1839 GCA_964658405.1 uncultured Sphingomonas sp. | reverse complement strand
GCGATGGCCGACCGATGCAGATGCAGGGCATCACGATGGACGTAACCGAGCGACGTCTTTCTCATGCTGCGCTGATCCAGAATGAGAAGCTTGCAGCGGTCGGGCGGCTTGCATCGTCGATCGCGCATGAGATCAACAATCCGCTGGAGTCGGTCACGAACCTGCTGTACCTGGTGGCTCAAAGTGATGATCTGGCCGAGATCCACGCGTTTGTCGAGACGGCGGAGCGTGAACTGCGGCGGGTTTCACTCATCACGAACCAGACGCTCCGGTTCCATAAACAATCCACTAGCCCGTCTGCTTTCTACTGCACGGACCTGATCAGCGAAAGCCTCTCAATCTATCAGGGTCGCATCATCAATTCGGGGATCGAGGTCATCAACCAAAAGCGGGCATCTCGGCCGATCCTCTGTTTTGGAGGCGAGATTCGGCAGATCCTTAGCAATCTCATCGGGAACGCGATCGACGCCATGTCTCGAGGGGGCCGGCTTGTACTCCGCAGCCGAGAGGCGACTCACTGGAAGACCGGTGCCAAGGGGCTGGTGATCACCGTGGCCGATACGGGGACGGGGATCAGTCCGGCGACGCAGAAGAAGATCTTCGAGCCATTCTTTACGACAAAGGGCATCGGCGGGACGGGCCTAGGGTTGTGGATCTGCTGCGAGATTGTGGAGCGGCATCACGGAACGCTTCGCATGCGCAGCAGTCAGCGGGAGAACGCCAGCGGAACAGTTTTTGCCCTGTTTCTGCCGTTCGATTCGACTCCGGCTCGCTGATTGGCGTGGTAGAGGACCCGCGCCTGCCGGGATGAGTTTTCCTCATCTGCGAAGGGTTCCCGAGAGGCCTAGAATCTAGGGATGGCTTCAGAGTTTACCCATCTCCATCTTCATACTGATTATTCGCTCCTTGACGGAGCCTGCGACGTCGACAAGCTTGCGGCACACCTGAGCAAGATGGGCCAGAAGGCCGCCGCGATGACGGATCACGGCAATATCTACGGCGCAGTCCACTTCTTCGACGCGATGCAGAAGAAGGGGATCAAGCCAATCCTGGGCTGCGAGCTGTACCTCTGCAAGAACGACGATCACCGCGCCGCGCCTGAGGGCGACAAGTACAACCACTTTCTTGTGCTCGCCGAGAACGAGATCGGCTATCGGAATCTGGTCCGGTTGACGAGCGAAGCGGCGCTGCACGGCTTTTACCGGAAGCCGCGGGTCTCGAAGGACTTTCTGGCGCGGCACAGCGAGGGCCTAATCGGCTTCTCCGGCTGCCTGGCGGGTGAGGTGAACCAGCACCTGATGGCAGGGAAGTACGACGAGGCGAAGCGGACGGCGGGGCAATTCGAGGAGATGTTCGGCAAGGGGAACTTCTTCCTTGAGATTCAGGATCATGGCCTGGAGCCGGATAAGGGGGTCTGTGATGCGCTCTTCAAAATGGAGCGCGAGCTGAATATTCCGCTGATCGCGACCAATGACAGTCACTATGTCGAGAGCGATGACTCGCGGGCACACGAGATTCTGCTGTGCGTGCAGACGGCCGGCAGCATGAACGACCCGAAGCGCTTCAAGTTCGACACGCAGGAGTTCTACATCAAGTCAGCTGAAGAG
>CAZZZQ010000816.1:0-222 GCA_964658405.1 uncultured Sphingomonas sp. | reverse complement strand
CACCGGACCTTCGCGCAGAACCCCGAGGTCTGCGATCGGACCATGCAGTTTGTCGATCGCTGCAACCTGAAGATGACCAAGGTCGACAATCCGTTCCCGGACTTTCCGGTTCCGGAGGGGGAGACGCTCGACACCTACTTTGAGCAGGTCTGCCGCGACGGTCTGGCGAAGCGGATGGGGACGGCGATCGAGCACCTGCGGGCGAGCGGCCGGCTGAAGAAG
>CAZZZQ010000815.1:0-1840 GCA_964658405.1 uncultured Sphingomonas sp. | reverse complement strand
CAATAGATCCCGTCTCCTGCGGGGCGGTAGTGGTTGACGGAAGCCAGGATGATCGCGTGACTCGTAGCCTCTTCTTCTCGTTTTTTGTCCGGATGACCATAGCGCTGGCCTTCGTCGCCGTGATGCGTATCTGGTTTCACCCCTATGGATGGATCCCCGGAATCATCCTGGTGCTGGCCTGGGCCGCCATCAATGCGCTGCTGCTCGCGCGTTCAGTGCGCAAAAATATCTCGACCCTTGAAGCGAAGACCGCCGCGATTGCCGAGCGCCCGGTAACCCTTCAGGACCAGCATTATCAGGACTTTGAAGGTCTTGCCCGCGCCATCACCACCGTCTCGACCCATGTGGAGCGCGTCCTCGCCGACGCAGCCGAAAGCCGCAATGAACTCGCAGCCATGATCGACAGCATGCAGGATGCCGTCGTCGCGGTCGACCAGGCCGGTCGAATCCAGTGGACCAACCAGCACATGCAGCAGCTTATCCCGGGCGCATCGGTCACCGGATCAGTCCGCATCGGCCACGCCCTGGTGCAGACCATCCGCGATCCTGAGGTCCTGCAGTGCGTCCGCAGCGCCCTCGAGGAGCGAACCGTCTGCGAACGCCGTTCCACCTCTCTGCTGCCCGGACGCATCTTTGAGGTGATCGCCTCCCCCATGCCAGGCGGAGGAGCGGTCGCCGTCCTGCACGACATCACGCGCGTCGAGCAGGTCGAACGCACCCAGCGCGACTTTGTGGCCAACGTGTCGCACGAACTCCGCACGCCGCTCACCTCGATTACTGGCTACGTCGAAACCCTCCTCGATCACGAGTCCAACCTCAGCCCCGTCGCCCGCGAATTCCTCACCACCATTCTCAAGAACGCGACCCGCATGAATCGCCTGACCGAAGACCTGCTGGTCATGGCGCGTGTCGAATCCTCCGAGCAGGATCTCCATCCTGCCCCTGTACCCGCCGACGTACTGGTGCGCGATGCCGTCCAGGCCATGAGTGGCCTGGTCCAGGACGCCGAGGCCATCCTCGAGATAGGCGAAACCACCACCTGCCAGGTCTTTGCCGACACCGATTCAATCGTGCAGGTCCTCAGCAACCTCATCGAAAACGGTATCAAGTACGGTAAGCCAGCCCCCGCCGCCCACGCGAAGGTCGTGGTCAGCGCACGCGAGGTCTCTCAACCTTTCGAGGCGGTTGAGTTTCGCGTCCGCGATTTCGGGCAGGGAATCGCCTCCGAGCATCTCACCCGCATCTTTGAGCGCTTTTACCGAGTGGACAAGGCGCGTTCCCGCGAATCCGGAGGCACAGGTCTCGGCCTCGCCATCGCCCTCCACGTCGTCCAAAGCCAGGGAGGAGCCATCCGTGCGGAAAGCGAACTCAACGCCGGAAGCACCTTTATCTTTACCTTGCCCAAAGCCCAATACCCGCTCGATTGAAACGCTTTATCCCCTATTTCATTGGGATGTAACTTTCCCGTAACAATCGAGCCTCAAACTAAGGGAAGTCGAATCGGCCCAGGCGAGAAGCAAATTGAGCTTCCTCAGCACGTAAATGAGCTTCCTCAGCACATAGACCGAAGGAGAATCATGAATCTGAAGTTCGTCGCAGCAGGCGTATTGGTGCTCGCATCTGTCGGAGCCGTGGCCCAGAACATCAACGGTGCAGGCGCTACCTTTCCTTACCCCATCTACTCCCGTTGGTTCAGCGAGTACAGCCAGGCCCACCCCAGCGTTCACATCAATTACCAGTCCATTGGTTCCGGCGGCGGGATCCGCCAAGTCTCCGAGGGAACCGTTGACTTCGGTGCCAGCGACAGCCCCATGACCGACGAAGCAATCGCGAACGCCAA
>CAZZZQ010000814.1:0-1844 GCA_964658405.1 uncultured Sphingomonas sp. | reverse complement strand
CTTGCCGCCGTCGGTGCCCGCGCCCACGGAGCAAGCCTGCGCATCCCGCTCTGGTGGATGGCTACCGCGACCGCCCTGGCCTTCGTCGTCACCCTGACGAACTTCCCCGTCGAAGCACAGCTTCCCGTCCTCAGCGCGCTTACCCTCGCGCTCTTTGCCTGGAACGGCTTCCGCGCGCCCCTCGTCCAGGTGCTGCCCGACACCGCGCAGGGCCTCTTCGGCCTCATCTATATTGCCTACCCGCTTACCCTGATCCCCATGCTCTGGAAGCAGGAGGACGGCCCCGCGCTCCTGCTCTTCCTGATGGTCTGCGTCTGGTGCGGCGATATCGCAGCCCTCTATATAGGTCGCGCCTTTGGCAAGCACAAGCTCGCCCCGCGCCTCAGTCCCGGCAAGACCTGGGAGGGAGCGATCGCCTCTGTCGTCGGTAGCGTTCTCGCCGGCATGGCCGTCGTCTGGATCAGCGATATCCTCACCGCTCGCGGCAACCTGATCCTGCACATCGCCCAGCCGATTTGGCAGTCGTTCCTGCTCGCCATCATCCTCAACATCGCAGCCCAGGCCGGCGACCTCCTCGAATCCGCCATCAAGCGCGGAGCCGGCGTTAAGGACTCCGGAACCATGCTCCCCGGCCACGGCGGCATCCTCGATCGCATCGACGCCCTCCTCCTGGCAGCCCCCGTCCTCTGGTACATCCTGCTCATCAAGGACAACTTTGGTTTGGGGCGCTTCTAAAGAATTGGCGTAGAGTTACCCCATGGCCGTGTCTGGCAGGTCGATCGTCGAGTCGCTTCGTGAAGTGATGCAGGACCTGCTCGTCCCGGAGTTGAAGGCAGTCAAGATCGCCGTAGACTCGCTCCGAAACGAGACCAAGACGTCCTTCGACTCCTTGCGCAACGAGATGAAGCTGCGTGACGAGAAGACGGAGGCGGTGATCCGCATGGGCGCAGAAAAGAGCGACCAGGCAATCCGAAACCTGTCCGAGAAGCTGGACTTCGCTATCGATATCCGCGAACGCCTCGCCTCCCTCGAAGCACGCGTCCCCCGCCACTAGAGTCCAGCGCTCCCAACTCATTTGTCATTCCCGAAGCAAATCTCCGGTTCCAGCCTCTAGCTCCCTGTCCACACCATCAATCCCAACGGGTTGACCCGCCCGATAATCTGCGAAAATAGACGATGTGAACGTCAAGAAGCTTGCCATCCTCGGCTCGACCGGCTCCATCGGCCATAGCACCCTCTCCATCTGCGAGTCCTTCCCCGACCGCTACCACGTGGTCTCGCTCGCCGCCGGCCGAAACCTCGACACCGCCTTCGCCCAGTGCGAACGCTGGCGTCCGCGCGTCATCTCGCTCGCTACTGAAGAGCTCGCCGCCGCACTGACGACAGGCCTCAAAGCAGCCGGCATCACCGGCATTGAGGTCGTCCACGGGACCGCCGGAACCGTCTACGCAGCGACCCTCCCAGAGGTCAACTTCGTCGTCTCAGCCATCGTCGGCGTCGCCGGACTCGAGGCAACCTACGCCGCCGTCTGCGCGGGCAAGACCATCGGCCTCGCCAACAAGGAGTGCCTCGTCGCCGCCGGCGAGCTCATCATCGCAGCCGCCAAAAAGCACAACGTAGCGCTCCTCCCCATCGACTCCGAACACAACGCCGTCCACCAGGCCATGCGCGGTGGCACCCCGGCCGAGGTCAAGCAGATCTGGCTCACCGCCTCCGGTGGCCCCTTCCGCAACACTCCGCTCGCCGACTTCGACGCCATCACCCCGAAGCAGGCCCTTAAGCATCCCACGTGGGTCATGGGCCAGCGCATCACCCTCGACTCCGCCACCATGATGAACAAGGGC
>CAZZZQ010000813.1:0-1845 GCA_964658405.1 uncultured Sphingomonas sp. | reverse complement strand
GTGACCTCTTCTTCTTCATCGTCCTCGTCAAAGCTGCCTGACGTGTTGCGGTCATGGTCTGCAGCGTCAAACTCGTCGTGGTCGGCTGCTGCATACTGCTTGATCGTCTCTTCGGATCCATCGAACATCGTCATCGTTATCCCCTGGCTGCCTGTTCATTTTCACGGCGCCTCGTGAGTTCTTCGCGAAGCGCGACGTACTGCAAATAGAACTCGCACGCGCACGGATTCTAGCAATAGATTGCATTGATGCGCTAGCGATAGCAAGCAATCTTTTCAGCAGGGAAGCTTATCGTGCAGCTTTGTGTTTCGATTTCGATCCGGATGATGATGCGGCACCACTCGAACTCTTCGTCGGAGCATGCACAGACTTCTTTGAAGAGCTCGGTGCCGCATGATTTGAAGCACCGCGCGAAGCCGCGCCACCACTGCGTCGACTCGACTTCGCACCGCGCGATGCACTGCGACGGCTGCGCATCGAGGGAGCAAATCGTACAGGCTCCGCAACGTTCAACGACTGGCCGGTGCGCACGCCGCTGGCCGAGAGATGATTCCATCCACGTAGATCTTCAACGGATACATTGAAGCGATCCGCCACCGTCACCAGCGTGTCGCCGCGACGAACCGTGTAACGCTGCGGGCGCTTCGCCGACGATGCGATCGTCACCGGAACAACCAGCTCATCGCCCTCTTCAACAGCCTCGCCCGCCTTCAGTCCATTCGCATCATCGATGTCGGCGGTGTGCGCATGAAGATTCGTCGCGATCACATCGAGCGTCTCGCCCGGACGCACCACGTGGAAGCGCCAGCTGTTGCGCTTCTCCTCCGGGATCGTCTTCAACCGTGCAAGGTAGGTATCGCGTGTTCCAACCGGGAGATGCAGATCGAACGAGAGGTCCGTTGGCGTTGTCATACGCAGCAGGCTCGGATTCAGAGCGACGATCTCAGCAAGCGATGCGCCCGTTAGATCCGCGACCAGCCGCAGATCGATCGCGTATCCCACGTTGACCGTGTCCGATACGACGGCAGCATCGGGAACGACTTTATCAAGTCCGTACTTGACGGGATTCTTGGCCATGATGATCGCAGCCAGAATCTGCGGGACATAATTCTTGGTCTCCTTGGGGAGGGCGTTGCGCCGGTAGAGCTCCCAGAAGTCCGCATAACCTGTCCGCATCACCGCGCGTTGCACATACCCCGGGCCCCAGTCATAGCCGGCCATCGCCAGGTACCAGTCGCCAAACTGGTTATAGAGGGTCTTCATGTACTTCGCATAGGCGATCGACGACTTCTCCGGATCGAAGCGCTCATCGAAATATCCATTGCGCGCCAGCCCATAGGCTCCGGTCGGCATGAACTGCCACATCCCGCCGGCTCCGCTCTTGGCATTCAGCGCCTGCGGCTGGAAGCCCGACTCCGCGACCGCAAGGTAGAAGAGATCCTGCGGCAGGCCCTGATCGGCAAGCGCCTTCTGGATGATCGCCCGATACTTTCCTCCGCGCTGGAGGCTGTGCACCATGTGCGCGCGGAACGAGGGTGAGTCTGCAAAGTAGTTGATGTACCCCGCGACCTCATCGTTGATGACGAGCGGCAGGTCCGACTTCGTCTGCAGCTCCGACTTCAAGCGGGCCGTCAGCTCAGGGTTCGGCGCAAAGGTCAGATCCTGCGCCGCATCGAGGGGCGCCTCTTCCAGCTTCGGCGAGAAGCCATTGCCCTGCTTCAGTGCCGCCATCTCGAGCGAGTTCACCGCGTTCAGCAGGTGTTCGAACTCGTCTGAGAGCTGCGGATCGTTCTTCAGGTCCATGCCGCTGGTCAACATCACGTCGACGGCGGTATCGAAGTCCAT
>CAZZZQ010000812.1:0-1854 GCA_964658405.1 uncultured Sphingomonas sp. | reverse complement strand
AACTTCCAAATTCCGCTTGCAACCGAAGGGGCGTCCACAGATGATTCAGGCTCCGTGAGGAGAGCGTGGATGAGCGACCTGTACTGGCTGACGGATGAGCAGATGGCGCGTCTGCAGCCGTTCTTTCCCAAGAGCCATGGCAAGCCTCGCGTCGATGACCGGCGGGTGCTCAGCGGCATCGTTTTCGTCAACCGCAACGGGCTGCGCTGGTGTGATGCGCCGAAGGACTATGGGCCGCACAAGACGCTCTACAATCGCTGGAAGCGGTGGGGCGAGAGGGGAGTCTTCTTGCGCATGATGATGGAGGGGCTCGCGGCAGCGGAAGCCGTACCGAAAACGGTGATGATCGACGCGACCTACCTGAAGGCACACCGCACGGCATCGAGTCTGCGGGTAAAAAAGGGGATCTCGGCCGCCTGATCGGCCGCACGAAAGGCGGCATGAACACCAAACTGCACGCCGTCAGCGATGCGGACGGGCGGCCCTTGAGCTTCTTCATGACCGCCGGGCAGGTCAGTGATTACACCGGCGCGGCGGCTCTGCTGGACGATCTGCCGAAAGCACAGTGGCTGCTTGGCGACCGTGGTTATGACGCCGATTGGTTCAGGGACGCCCTGGAAGCCAAGGGCATCCAGCCCTGCATCCCGGGCCGCAGATCGCGCAACGAGCCGGTCAGATACGACAAGCGCCGCTACCGGCGCCGCAGCCGCATCGAGATCATGTTCGGCCGTCTGAAGGACTGGCGCCGCGTCGCCACTCGCTATGACCGCTGCCCAACCGTCTTCTTCTCTGCCGTCGCGCTCGCGGCCACCGTCATCTTCTGGCTATGACCAATGAGTCCTGACCCTAAAGCGGCGATCATGAAGGTCCGGCTCGACCGGCGGACGAATGCTGAAGTCTTGCCCATCACAGTGCCTTACTCACGCGAATGCCGACCGTTCGTGGCGGGCCGACGAGATAGGAGAAGTAGCTGGTCGCCGTCGTGTTGCCGGGCGAGGTGGTGAACTCCTGGCCAAAGACCGGCACGACATCGAACAGGTTGGTGACAAACAGGTCGATCGCGATGCCGCCCCGTCGGATGCCGGCAGTCGCATCGACCAGCGTGTAGGCCGGACGCGGCAACACCTCGCCTTCGCCGAAGCCGCTGTTGGTTGCGCCAACATGGCGCGCTGCCGCGAACAGATTGCCCGTCAGTCCGAGCCCGAGCGGAGCGTCGTAATTGCCCCGCGCGTTCCACGTCCAGCGCGGCACGTCGAGCACGCGCGACCCAGCCGGCAGCAGGAGGTTGGGGACGGCGTTGCGATAGGTCGCATCGATGAACGCCCCGCCTGCGGAGAGATCGAGCCCACGGACAGGCGAGAGAGAAACTTCCAGCTCCCCGCCCCGACTGCGGACCCTGCCGGCATTGACCGTGAACGAGATGGTCGTCGCGTTGTTGATCCCACACGCAGTCTGGAACGCCTGCTGATAATTTTTCCATTCGATCGCATAGGCCGCGGCGTTGATCCGCAGCCGCCCGCCCCACAGGCTGGTCTTCGCACCCACCTCGTAATTGTCGGTTCGATCGCTGTCGTAAGGGGGCGGCACATCGGGGATTCCGGCCGTACGCCGTTCGGCAGCCGAGCAGATATCGTCGGTGATCGGCGCGTTGACGCCGCCGGTGCGGAAGCCCTGCGAGTAGCTGGCATAGAGGGTCGCGGCGCGGCTCGGTTCGTAGCTCAACGTGAAGCGTGGCGTGACACCGTGCTCGCGGTTGCGCTCGTCATAGTCGTAGGCGAGATCGCCGCCAGTGATACCGCCGATGCCGTATCGCCGGCTCGCCTCGCGCTGACGGTAGGAGAAGACGCGAGCGCC
>CAZZZQ010000811.1:0-1855 GCA_964658405.1 uncultured Sphingomonas sp. | reverse complement strand
ATAGTTGTTCTTCCCGCGACCACTGACCTGGAGGTCGATCGGTGCCGGCAGGCCAAAGTCGAGGATCTGATTTGTAATGTTTGCAGGCGTGAAAAAGAAGATTCCGTCGGGGAATTTGTCATGCAGATCCGCCCGCAACTCGCGCATGTAAAGCTGCGTATTGCGTTTCCTTGGCGTCAGCGAGATGAGGATGTCGCCATCAGAGTCTGAGGTCACCGAGCTATTCGAGAAGGCCAGGTTGATGCCGCCGTTTGGAAGGCCAATGTTGTCCAGGATCAGCTTCACCTCTTCCACCGGAATGACCTTACGAATCTCCTTCTCGATTGCGGCAAAGTACTGCTCCGAATCCTCGGGCCTCATCCCCTGCGGAGGATAGACGTGCAGCCGCATCTGGCCCGAGTCGACATACGGAAAGAAGTCCTCGCCGATGATGAAGGCCAGCGGCAGCGAGAGCAGGACGAAGAGCCCGAAGATCGCAATCGTCAGGCCCCGATTTTCCATCGTCCACTCGAGCACACCCTTATATTGCTCGCGGCGACGCTCGAACCATCGATCGAAACGAGAGTGCAGCCGCCAGATCCAGTTCTCTTCCTCCTCTTTCTCAGCCGCCCCCGGATCCTGGTAGAGTGCGATCTCGCTGCCGAGCAGGAAATGCATCATCGTCGGCACGAGCGTTCGCGAGAGAAAGTAGGAGGCCATCATCGCGAAGACCACAGCCATGGCCAGCGGCGTGAACAGATAGCGCGCAGGGCCGCTCAGCAGAACGACGGGCGTAAAGACGAGACAGATTGAAAGCGTCGACACAAACGCGGGCGATGCAACCTGCTCCGCGCTATCCAGAATCGCCCGCACGAGCGGCTTCTTCTCGCTCATATTGCGATGGGTATTCTCAATCTCAACCGTCGCATCGTCCACCAGGATGCCGACCGCAAGGGCGAGGCCGCCAAGAGTCATCACATTGATCGTCTGCTGCAGTGCGTAGAGAATGACCAGCGAGGTTGCGATCGAAAGCGGAATGGACACGCATACAATCAGTGTCGATCGCCACGACCCGAGGAACAGCAGGATCATGAGGGCCGTCAGCGCCGCCGCGATGACCGCCTCGCGAACGACCTCGCTGATCGACTCGGAGACGAAGATGGATTGATCGAAGAGCGGAGTGATCTGCAACGATGCCGGCAGCCCTGCCTTGATCTGGGGTATTTGCTGCTTGACGTGCTTTACGATGTCCAGTGTCGAGGTCTGGCCGTTCTTCAGGACCGTAAGCAGTGCTCCCCGCTTGCCATCCTGGCGAACGATGTTGACCTGCGGAGCGTATCCCAGTCTAACCTGTGCGACGTCCTTCATCAGGACGACAGCTCCGTTCGCCGACCGTACGGGCAGATCGTTCAGGGCCGACACGACTGGCGGTGAGGAGTTCATCTTGACGATGAACTCGCGATCTCCCATGCGAGCCACGCCCGCGGGGAGAATCAGGTTCTGCGCGCCAAGTGCCGACGAGATATCAGTCGCTGAGAGGTGCTTTGCGTAAAGCAGGTTCGGATCGATGTCGACCTGAACCTGGCGCACCTTTCCACCGTAAGGGAGCGGTACCGAGGCGCCTTCCACATTGGCCAGCCGTGGCCGTATAAAAGACAGGCCAAGGTCGTAGAGTTCCTCTTCGGTCAGGCCATCACCCGAGAGACCGAGCTGAACGATCGGCACGCTGGAGGCGTCGTACTTCAGGATGTTGGGCGGATACGTGCCCGGCGGAAGGATACGCAGGATGGTCTGGACGACCGCGGTGATCTGCGACAACGCAAGCTCTACCTTCACCGTGGGCTGAAAGAACACGCGAATGACGGACACGCCGTTG
>CAZZZQ010000810.1:0-1857 GCA_964658405.1 uncultured Sphingomonas sp. | reverse complement strand
TTACGAGTGTGCCGCCAGTTCCATACCATCCAGGCGAAGTAGCCACCCTGCAGGATGAATACAAGCGCATACGACGCTACGAGATGCCGTTCCTCGAGCGTGCTCATGTCAAAGATCGAATGCCAGGTCATCGGGTCAGCTCCATGGACGCCTCAAGGGCGTTCAGTGCGGCATCCTGCTCAGCCAGTTGGCGGCGACGCTCGATCGCATAGCGGAAGCCGCAGATAAAGATTCCCCACATCGCCCAGCCTGCAAGGTTCCAGAAGATGGCCCCGAGCATCCCGTGGTCCACGTTGAACTTGCCGCTCTCAAAGACCGGGGCGGGATGCTGCGTCCGCCACCAGCGAATCGACATGAAGACGATCGGAACATCAACCGCGGCGAAGACCGAAAGCACAGCCGCAAGCGTCGAGGTCTGGCCGGTCGAGGATAGTCTGCGGGTCACCAGGTAGGCGACGTAGAGCAGCCAGAGGAGCAGGAGCGTGGTCAGGCGTGCATCCCATGCCCACCAGATTCCCCAGCTCGCCTTACCCCAGAGCATCCCGGTTCCGAGACAGATGGTGGTGAAGATGAGTGTGACCTCGGCTGAGGCGACGGCAAGCGCATCTGCGGAGAGCGCCTTCAGCGGATCGCGGCGACGCCAGTAGAGGAAGGCCAGCGAGGCGGCAAAGTTGACGAACGGGAAGAGCAGACCGAGGTTTGCCGCGGGAAGATGGTAGTAGAAGACGCGCTGCACATCGCCCATCGTCGACTCGGTCGGCGCCCGAAAGATCGCCTCTCGAAATCCGACCATCAGGACGGCGAGCGTCACCAGCAACCAGGATGAAGCGACGAGGTGGATAGGGCGGACGGAGGGCGCCTGCGGCATAATACCCTCTATTTTACCGCCGTTTCCGCGGAACGCCCGCGCGGAATGTGCGCTATTCGGCGCTGAGGACGGTATCAAACAGCAGAAGGCAAACGGTAGTAAAGATGATGTCGTACCCCGCCAGCAGCTTGATCCAGAGGGCAATCTGGCCCGGATCGAGCTCCGCCGTGAGAATCCCGGTCGACGCCTGGATCATTGCCAGCAGGGCAGGGAGCGAGATCGGCAGCAGAACCAGCGGGAGCATCAGCTCCCGGTTGCGCGTCCGCAGCCCGAGCGCGGCAAAAAACGTTCCGTTGCAGACCAGGGCCCACGTTCCCAGCGGCATCACGAGCAGCAGGAGCCAGCCATTTCCCAGGGCATGCAGGTTATAGAAGACGACAAAGAGCGGTGCCAGCACGGCCTCCACCATCATCACGAAGAGCATGTTCGCCAGTACCTTCCCCAGAAAAAGGGTCGATGCCGGTGACGGCGCCATCCGCTGGGCGTCGAGGACGTGATTGCGCTGCTCCCGCGTCCACGACTGGTTGAGGGCCGTGATCGTCGCGAACAGAATGGCGACCCAGAGGATTCCGCCGGCGATCCTGCGCGACTCGGCTGCCGTCGGGTCGAAGGCGAGGCTGAAGACCACGACCACCAGCAGCGCGAAGAAGAGCATCCCGTTGACCGAGTCGCGGGAGCGCCACTCCAGCCGCAGATCCTTCCGCAGATGGTCGAGAATATGGCGGAGGTAGGTCATCGGACTCCGCCTGCGACGGTCGCCTTGGTCAGGTCCGCAATGGTCGTGGCCGCAGCCCGGAGATAATCGCCCGGAGCGAGGAGCACCTGGGTCCCGCGTACTCCAGCCGAGACCGAGATGATGTCGAAGAGTTCGATGGTCTCATCCGCAAACGCCGGAAACGGCTTCTTCGCCCCCATCACGGTCACCCCGCCCCGTACATACCCGGTCAGCGGTTCAACCTCTTTGAGCGAGGCCAGCTCTGCCTTTTTAG
>CAZZZQ010000809.1:0-1858 GCA_964658405.1 uncultured Sphingomonas sp. | reverse complement strand
CGTCGGCCAGATCTTCTTTCCGGAAGAGCTCGCCGTAAAGCTGATGACCCTCGAACCGTACGCCAGCCACCACATCCACCGCACCACCTCAGCCGAGGACGGCATCTTCCAGCGGCAGCACGGCAGCGCGTCGGTCGCACGCACGAAGGAGCTCCAACCGACGGCTCGCTACAGGGCGGAGATCACCATCGCAGTCGACCCTACCGCCACCCCCGCACCGGTACAGGGCTTTGGCGGACCGCCACCTCGCGGCTAGTCGCCCTCGACCACCGCGATCAGGCTCATCATGCGCCCGGTCACGCCGCGGTCGATCCGGTGGGAGAAGTACTTCCTCTCGCCGGACTGATCGACGGCGCACCCGCTGCACTCCCCGATCACCGTAATCTTCCCCGCCTCGACGCCGGCATCCAGCAGCTGGCGTCGATTTGCCTCCCACAGATCAACAGTCAGCTGACCCTCACGCTCCCCAAAGAGTGCATCCGCGTAGCCATAGTGAGTCTTGAAGCCATCGCGAACCTCCTCCCCCACGGTGTAGCAGCAGGCCCCGATCGACGGTCCGACCGCTGCGACCAGGTCCTCCGGATCAGACCCATACGTAGTGCGCATCTGCTCCACGCCCTTCTGGACGATCCCCGCGACCGTCCCCCGCCAGCCCGCATGGAAGACCGCCACCGCCCGCCGCCGCGTATCAGCCACCATCACCGGCACACAATCCGCCGTCTGGATCCCAAGCAGCACCCCCGGCCGATCCGTCATCAGGCCGTCCCCTTCGAGCACCGCCCGCCCCTCCGGCGTCTCAAACGGTCCATCTCCGGAACAAATCGTATGCGTGACCGTCCCATGAACCTGGCGGACCGTGATGGCCCGGGCACTCTCCCCGGCAACCGCCTGCGCAAATCGCCGTCGGTTCTCGAGGACGTGCCGCGGATCATCCTCCTTCGTCCACCCCAGGTTGAGCGAGCCTTTGGACAGACCGCCGCCGTCACCGTAAACCTTCGAGACTCCGCCTGCCCGCGTACTGAAACCGTGCCGCAGCCATGAGAACCTCTCCCATGCGGCGACCTGTACAAACATCATGGAACCTCCACAATAAAACCTGTCCTTTGCTGAATTTACGGCTCCTGCGGGATCTCTAAAGCATCTAGTTCGTAGTTGCCATAATGGTAGCCGGGCCCATGCAGCAAGCGGCGTCAAATCGTTACATTTCCGCGACCTGCACGTCTTAGCCAGAGTGACCTCAGCGGCCTTTTTGCAGGGCCAGGCGAACCGTCCTTTGGATTTACGTTAGAATTTGCATCCAGACCAGCCGGTCAGTGTCAGACCGCGCTCTGTCCCAAGAGAGTACACGTGACGAGTTCAACATCCCAGTTCCTGCGCGCCCGCATCGGTAAAGTCTGCGTCGCCATTATCGGTGCCACCCCCTCCGAGATGATTGAAAAAGCGGTGGTCGTCATCAAAGACACGCCCTTCGTCGAGTTCCGCCTCGACTACCTCGAAAAGCCAGCCCTGGCGCTCCCGAAGTTCAAGCAGTTCTTCGCGGATCACACCGCTGTCATCGCAATTGCGACCTGTCGCAGGCAGGAGAACGGCGGCAAATTCACAGGAACGGTCGCGGCGGAGCTTGAGATCCTTTCGAAGTCTGCTGAGGCCGGCTTCCACATCGTCGACCTTGAGCTCGAATCAGCCGAAGCCATGAAAAAGGGTGATCTTCCGAAGCTCCGCGAGGCAGGAGCCGCCCTGCTCGTTAGCTACCACGACTTCACTGCCACCAAAGATCTCGACACCGTCTACACCCGGATCCAGGCCTTCCAGCCTGACTTCGTCAAGATCGTCCCAACCGCGAAGTCGCTGATCGACA
>CAZZZQ010000808.1:0-1859 GCA_964658405.1 uncultured Sphingomonas sp. | reverse complement strand
CTCGTCGAAGTTCATACGCAGGAAGGCGGAGGTTCTGGAATTGAACTGCTGGTCAAGCCGGAAAAGACCGAAGTCTTCGCGCTGGGTCAGATTGCCGGTCCCGGCCCAGTTGTAGACATTTACATTAGTCGTACTCTGCGTCTGCCCAATCGGGAAAGCCTTGAGGAGCGCAGCAATTGCAGGTGTGCTCTGGAGTGTCTGCTGGAGAAATGTGGGACTCGGGACAAAGCCGGTCAGCGGCGTGCTGACGCGTTGGCGCAGACCTTCGTAGTTGAGAAAGAAGAAGGTATGGTCCTTCACAATGGGACCGCTGAAACTAACGCCGAACTGGTTAAGGCGAAGTGGCAACTGGCGTGTGAAGAATAAGGCGCGCGCATTCAATCTGTCGTTGCGCAGGAACTCGTAGACGCTGCCGTGAAACTGATTTGAACCGGTGCGCGAGACGACATCGCCCTGGCCGCCCGCGGTTCCACCGAACTCTGCGGAATAGAGGGCGGAGTTTACGCGGAACTCCGCGATCGATTCGGACGAGATCTGGATACGCAGATCGGATTTCTCCGATTGGCGCAGGATACCGGTCGCGTCCACCCCGTCGAACATGATCTTGTTGTCGTCCAGACCGTGGCCCGCGAAGCGAATGCTGGTCTGGTTTCCGCTCCCTGTGTTGATCGCTCCGGGGACAAGAATCATCAGGCCCGCCCAGTTGCGTCCGTTAATGGGCAGGTTCTGCACCTGCTCGTGCCCGATGACGCCGCCCGTAGCCGCGCTCTCCTCATCGAGCGTTGCTGTTGAAGCCGAGACGCTGACACTCTGCTTTGAGGCAACACCAAGCTGCACGTCTACGGTACGGGTGTCGCCCACGGTAAGGGTGACCTTGTCGATTTTCTTTGCAGCGAAACCGCTACCTGTCGCTGTGATGGTGCATTGGCCAAGGGGCAGCCCTGGCAGCACGTACTCCCCGGCTGCGCTGGTATGCACGGCCCGTGTAAACCCCGTGGTTGGAATGAGTACCTGTACCTCGACACCAGGAACCGCTGCTCCCGTCGCATCGGTCACCGTACCTTTCAATGTCGCACGATCAAGTTGTGCGTACAGAGGAAGAGCTATCAGAATGACAAGGAGGAATGAGAAAGACAAAAGCTTACGGCGAGCGTTCACGATTCGTACTCCTGATCGATGCGGCTTGAAGCTGGTTACCCTTGCAGGCGGGAGGAAAGATAGCGCCGCTCTTAGTGCGAGACTACCTCTATAAGTCTTTCGATAACTGGAGAGTAGGCGAGCTGTCTAAAGGCAATCTAAAGATTCGCCCGTGTAACCCGATATTCACAGTCCACCCATACGCTTCGGGAATGCGCGTCCTGATTGTTGAAGACAAAGTGCGGATGGCGAATCTGCTGCAACGCGCAGTCGAACGCGCGGGCTATTCGACCGTCGTCGCTCACGACGGGGAAGCTGCTCTCAATCTCGCCACCGACTACCGCCTCGATGCCATGATCCTGGATGTGCTGCTTCCCAGAATGAGTGGCTACGCCGTCCTGGAACGTCTTCGCCGCTGCGACAACAAGGTTCCGGTCATTATGTTGACGGCCCGTGACAGCAACGAAGACATCGTTCACGGCCTCGATCTAGGAGCGGATGACTACCTTACGAAGCCTTTCGATTTGAGTGTCCTTCTGGCGCGACTGAGAGCGCTCACCAGGCGAGCGCCCGATCTCCATCCCAGAAGCCTGCGCGTGGGAAACCTCCATCTGCGCAGCGATACGCTGAGCGTTGCGGTTGGAGATCAGTCAGTCTCCCTGACCCCGACGGAGTTCGCCTTGCTCGAAGTCCTGATGCAGCGTGCTGGCCACGTCGTGCCT
>CAZZZQ010000807.1:0-1862 GCA_964658405.1 uncultured Sphingomonas sp. | reverse complement strand
TACGGGGCGAAGCTGGCGACGCGCAAGATGCACCCCATCGCCGATCATCCGGCGGAGAGCTGCACCGACCAGATGGGGATCGTCGGGCCGTGGTACGAGCGGCTGCCGCACTTCAAGATGAACTTCACGCCGAGCAGCGGGGCGGAGCTGCAGACGGAGTACTTTGTTCCGCTCGACAAGGGGTACGAGGCGATCCGCGCGGTGGAGGCGCTGCGCGACCAGATCACGCCGCATCTTTTTGTGACGGAGTTCCGGACGATTGCGGCTGATGAGCTCTGGGTCAGCCCGTGCTACAAGCAGGCGTCGATGACGCTGCACTTTACATGGAAGCCGGAGTGGCCGGCGGTGAAGCAGATCCTGCCGCAGATCGAGGCGAAGCTGGCGCCGTTTGGGGTTCGGCCGCACTGGGCGAAGCTGTTTACGATTGCGCCGCCGAAGATCCGCTCGCAGTATGCGCGGATGAACGACTATCTTGCGCTGCTTGCCCAGTATGACCCGAAGGGCAAGTTTCGCAACGAATACCTGAACACGAACCTCTACGGCGCGTAAAGCGCGAGGAGAACGATGCGTCTACGATCGCTGTTTGCTGTGCTTCCTCTGCTGGCGGCACAGGTTTTGTCTGCTGCTCCGCGCGACCGCTGGACGGCGGCCGAGGCGAATGCCTGGTATGCGCGGCAGCCGTGGCTGGTCGGTGCGAACTACGTTCCGTCGGACGCGATCAACCAGCTCGAGATGTTCCAGCCGGAGACCTTCAACCCTGCGCTGAACGACAGGGAGCTGGGGATGGCGGAGGCGATCGGGATGAATACGGTCCGGGTGTTTCTGCAGGACCAGCTCTGGAGCTCCGATCCGGCGGGCTTTAAGAAACGGCTGGACATCTTTCTCGGGATCGCGGCGAAGCACCACATCAAGCCGCTGCTGGTGCTCTTCGACTCCTGCTGGGACCCGATGCCGAGGCTGGGGCCGCAGCATCCGCCGATTCCCGGCGTGCATAACTCGGGCTGGGTGCAGAGCCCGGGGCTGAAGGGCATCACCGATCCGGCGTATGAGCCGAAGCTGAAGGCGTATGTCGAGGGGGTCGTCGGGGCGTTTGCGAAGGACGACCGGATCCTCGGGTGGGATATCTGGAATGAGCCGGACAACGATAACGGCAGCTCCTACAAGGCGGTGGAGTCGCCGCAGAAGGCTGCGCTGGTTGCGGCGCTGCTGCCGAAGGCCTTTGCGTGGGCGCGGGCTGAGAATCCAACGCAGCCGTTGACCAGTGGGGTGTGGGACGGCAACTGGACGGATCCGGCGAAGGAGAGCGCGATGACGAAGATCCAGCTCGCCGAGTCGGATGTGATTAGCTTCCATGACTACAACTGGCCGGAGGGCTTCGAGGCGCGGATCAAGCAGCTGATGCCGCTAGGGCGACCGATTCTTTGCACGGAGTATATGGCGCGTGGGGCGGGGAGCACGTTCGATAATTCGCTGCCGATTGCGAAGCGCTACAACGTTGGGGCGATGAACTGGGGGCTGGTGGCGGGGAAGACCCAGACGTATCTGCCGTGGGATTCGTGGCAGAAGCCGTATGTGTTGTCGCAGCCGGTGGTTTGGTTTCACGAGGTGTTTCGGCAGGATGATCGCCCGTATCGGGTGCATGAGGTGGAGTTGATTCGGGAGCTGACGGGGAGAGGCAGCTTTTAGCTGTTAGCTTTTAGCCTTTAGCTAGAGGCTAAGAGCTAGAGGCTAGAGGCTTGCTTCGGCGCTGTTCGTCCCAACCCTTGCGATGGGCTGCAAGGATGGCACCCGGGCGGTTTGGGTTTGGATGGGAGGGCGACCGCAGGTCCTTCGACTTCGCTCAGGATGACAGATTTGGGGGC
>CAZZZQ010000806.1:0-1866 GCA_964658405.1 uncultured Sphingomonas sp. | reverse complement strand
TGCGCGGACCGTCTTCTGCTGAAGCCCGGACGTGATCAGGATCACGATCCCGGCGACAACAACCGCCAGAGATCGTACTGTCTTACTTGCGGAGCGCATCGTCTTCATAGTTCCTCGCTGGGCGCTCAGGCCGAGACCAGCCGGCAGAAACCTCTGGCCGGTCGGCATGCAGAACGTCCTTCGATTCTGACTTCGCTCCAGAGGGGAAGATACTGGTAATTCATATAGGTGCGAAGCCGTGTCCCCCGCCCTTTGCAGCCTCTCCGCGAAGAATGGGATCAGGAAATCTCCAGGCGGTCGAAGCTGAACTTGGAATCACAATGAAGGAAGCGTCTCCGTAAGAATGATTCTTCAGCGGCCACGATCCTGCGCAATCAGGTGCAGGTTTCACGCTCGAACAGAAAAGCACGGCGTTCGGTGCACCGACTGGATCCCTACAAGCCCTAACGGCACAGCTTCGTTCCCTCTGAATAGAGAGGAACTGCCGCGAACAGTGTTCATCATCCTGTCACGAGCCAAGCCAGAACCGAGCGGCCTCCCGCGAGGTGCAGTTCCCAGGAGTCATCGGTCTTCCATACTATGGAGGCCGGAGGATCCATCGTGAACACACAGACACTGATCGCCCAGGCCTACGCCGCCTTCAACCATCGCGAGATCGACCGCGCCCTTGCGCTGATGAGCGACACGGTCAGCTGGCCGAAGGCGTCGGAGGGCGGCCGCGTCGTCGGCAAGGACGAGATCCGCGCCTACTGGACCCGGCAGTGGAAGGAGTTCGATCCCCGCGTGGAACCACTCGAGATCATCGACCAGCCAGACGGCACCACCGAGGTCAGAGTCCATCAACTGGTAAAGAGCCTCGGCGGCGAGGTCCTGTCGGACAGCCAGGTGTGGCACGTCTACACCATCGCCCACGGCCTCATCGAAAGCATGCACCTGAAGGACAGTGAGGCAGGCGAAAGCGCGACTGCATCGGCAGCGTTCTCCAGGCACTAGCATGGTTCTACCCGGGCGACTCCGTCCGTCACGTACATGATGTCCACCGTACAAGCCTGGCGCGGATGCTCCATGGCTCGCTAGCGTATCTCCCGATCCGGTACATCCAGCGCCGCCTGGAAGCGCTCCACAAACTGTGCCACGTGCTGACCATCCACGAGCGCGTGATGCGCGTGGATCGACATCGGCATAGTGCGGCGGCCGTTAGCCTCCGTCATCTTGCCGAAGGTGATGCGCGGAGCGGAGTCTTCGCGGGCGAGGTTGCGGGCGTGCGAGATTGAGGTGAAGTCAAGCCACGGCATCATCGAATAGCGGATCAGGTTCGGCTCCGGATAGTGCTCGATATCCTCGCGACCGCGCACACGGTCGAGCTCAACGCCACCCTCCCGCACAAAGTCCCGTAGATCTTCATAGAACTGGTAGTGGCCCAGGCCGATGGTGCCGTTCTCACGTCCGACCGCGCTCCCGCCGTGGATCGTGTCGTAGCGCCAGACCTCGCCATCGACGATGCGCGTCCGAAAGTTCTCAACCTGGTGCGCCGCCACGAGCGAGCGATGGAGCAGGCACAGGAAGAAGGAGAGGCGATGCTCCTTCGCGTACAGGTAGGTCGCGGTGCAATCGATACGCAGGCAGACCCCGTGGTACGGCTCGGTAAAATCCTTGAACAGCGCAAACGCGGCGCGGCGCGGCCATGTCTCCAGGTTGATCTGCTCTCTGCTTCCGACCACAATGTTCTTCATGCTCCCATCTTAAAGTGCGAGACACGCTCGGTGGTCTCCGATGGCGGGTCCTTTGTTAGAAAACCGTTCCGGCGCATGCTCTCAGCCCCGCGACCATTGGCCGGAATCAGCCCGAATCTGTCGAAAAATCAGC
>CAZZZQ010000805.1:0-1868 GCA_964658405.1 uncultured Sphingomonas sp. | reverse complement strand
CCTGATCTTTGGCGTGATGGTCATCTTCAACGACATCTCAAAGCTATCGCTCTTCAGCAAGCTGAAGCCCTAACTCAATGGGGCACCCAGTCCCCGGGTGCCCCATCCAATCGCCGACATCACGCGAAGCGTCGCCACCCCACGAAGTGGCGCCCGCCCGGCGTCAGGGCGCCCTTGCAGCTACGCCCCTTGTAACTCCGCCACAATCTCTCTGGCAGCAGCCCGGGCCTGATCGACCTGGTCCGGCTGGAAGCTGATTGCCCCGACCCGTGCGTGGCCACCGCCGCCATACCGCTCACAGATCGCAGCGAGGTTTACCAGGTCCGCAGCAGGAAGCGGTGTCCACGGATTCGTCCCGACCGAGATCTTCGTCCGGAAGCTCGACTTGCTCAGCCCGACTGTATAGGTCCCGGAAGGATGCAGGTAGTACGGGATGAACTTGCTGTACCCCTCGGTCTTCTGGTCGGTGATGTCGAAGGTGATCACTCCTTTGTGCAGCGACGAACGGTCGCGGATCAGCCCGATCGCCGACCGGTGCTGCTCCATTAGTGGTCCAAGAGGCTCCTGTACGAATGGCTGGTCAAGCACCTCCTGCAGCCGCATCTCCGTCAGCAGCGGAATCAGCCTCTGCACCAGCGTCTCGTCGGGAGAGCTTTCAATGACCATCGTCAGCTTCATCGCCGACTCTTCCATCTCGACGGCCGCCTTGGCACTCTCGTACTTCGCCCCGTCGACGATATTGGCCCAGTAGATCAACTCGGCCAGCGGGGCCGCGTCGAAGCCGAACTTCGCCGTCGCCACATCTGCAATCAGGCTGGTGCAGGAGATGTACGAGGCGTCGAAGAACTTCCGCATCGTCTCGCTGCCGTCCGCCTGCCCGGCCTCAAACTCGTGCAGGTCTTCGGGAGTCGTGAAGGCGCTCAGGTGATGATCGAACCACCATGTCACCCTGGGCGACGAGAAGTATTTGAAGTCAACGATCGCGTTCTCACCCTCGACAAACGACGCCTCATCGAAGAGCGGACCGGAACGATGCACCAGCCCGTGGTACGAAAAGTTCTTCGCCGTTCCAATGCACTCGCGATGGAAGCGCGTGAACAGCGAAGCCGAGCAGGCTCCGTCAAAGCAGTGATCGTGGTAAAAAATTCGGCAGTCCAAGTCGGTATCCTCGTTTCAAAGCTCCAGCAGGGGTCATCCCGCGAAGCGAAGTTATAAGCATAGCCCCGCGAGAGACAGTGTCAAGTCAATGCGTTGCAAATGAGCTGTCAATTGGTCGAAGCGAACTTCCTCCGTCAGAAAGCCGTATAGACTTTCATCACCAGAGGACATGACAAATGCCATTGACTGACGACGCTCGCTCCCCCGACGCGTCCCTGAACGATGCTGCCCCGCACCTTCCGTCCGAACATCCATCCAGCAACATCTTCATCGGACCCGATGGCCTGCGCGCCGGCTGGAGTCTCCTGGTCTACATCGGCATCCTCGCCGCACTCATCCTGGCTGCGCACTTCATCACCGGCCTGATCCACCACGCGCCTGCCGCGCCGCATCAACCCGGCAAGCCGCACGAGCAGGCGCTCAAATCCGCCCTGCTCAACGAAAGCACTCCACTCGTGCTGATCTGCCTTGCAACCTGGATCATGTCCCGCATCGAACGCCGCCCGGTCGGCGCCTACGGCATGGGATCCAAAGCGCTGGGCCCAACGCGCAGGCTCCCACATTTTCTAGCCGGTCTGGGCTGGGGAGTCGGGCTGCTCTCACTGCTCGTCTTCATCCTCAAGGCCACCGGGCTCCTGGTCTTCGACGGCCGGCTCCTCTTCGGCGCGAATATTCTGAAGTATGGCGCAGCCTGGCTGGGCGGCTTCATC
>CAZZZQ010000804.1:0-1868 GCA_964658405.1 uncultured Sphingomonas sp. | reverse complement strand
GTGATTCCCTGCACGATGAGGCGAGTATTTTTATCTACCAGGACGGACATGTGAGACTCCTAGACGAGTGTGAAAAAGCCGCGCCTCGTTTGTTTTGTAAATGCTTTGGGAAAATCAGGATGCCGATTGCGCGCCAGAGGCATGTTCTCTGAGCAGCCGCGCAGAATCGTACCAATCCGTCGATGGTTGTAATGAGTCGGTGCATGATTCTCTATCCATGCCCGCACCTCCGCCACCGATCGCTCGCTTTGCAGCGCTTTCAAAGCGGAGTAGACCGCCAAGAATTCACCGTCTAGATTCACGCCGCCCCTTTGGCCGCCGCAACCGCCAAATCAGCTGCTTCTTTCATGGTTGCGCCGATCTGTACCTTCAGGCCGGACTCCGCGATGATCTGACGGCCCTCTTCGACGTTTGTTCCTTCGAGGCGGAGGATGATGGGGATTTGTACGTTGAGTTTCTTGGCGGCTGCGACGACTGCGGTGGCAAGGACGTCGACGCGGAGGATGCCGCCGAAGATGTTGATGAAGATTGCCTTTACGTTGGGGTCGCTGAGGAGGATGCCGAAGGCGTTTTCGATCTGCTCCTGGCTGGCTCCGCCGCCTACGTCGAGGAAGTTCGCGGCTGATCCGCCGGCGTACTGGATGATGTCCATCGTTGCCATGGCGAGGCCGGCGCCGTTGACCATGCAGGCGATGGTGCCGTCGAGCTTGATATAGTTCAGCGCGAACTTCGAGGCCTCGACCTCGAGGGGATCCTCTTCGGCGAGGTCGCGGAGCTCCTTCAGGTCCTTGTGGCGGAACATGGCGTTGTCGTCGAAGTTGATCTTGCAGTCGAGCGCAACCAGCTTGTCGTCCTTGGTCGTGATGAAGGGGTTGATCTCCATCAGGGTCGAGTCGGTGTCGACGAAGGCCTTATAGAGACCGGTCATGAACTTGACGGCCTCGTTGATCTGGGTCGGCTTGAGGCCGAGCTTGAAGGCGAGCTTGCGGGCCTGGTAGGGCTGGAAGCCGACGGCCGGCTCGATGTATTCCTTATAGATGAGGTCGGGGGTGGCGTGGGCGACCTCTTCGATCTCCATGCCGCCGGACTGTGAGGCCATGAAGACGATCTTGGCGCTGGCGCGGTCGAGGACCAGGCCGAGGTAGAGCTCGCGCTCGATGGCGGAGCCCTCTTCGATCAGGAGGCGCTGCACCCGCTGGCCAGCCGGGCCGGTCTGGTGCGTGACAAGCTGCATGCCGAGGATGGCCTTCGAGGCGGCTGCTGCATCCTCAAGCGTCTTGACGACCTTGACGCCGCCGCCCTTGCCGCGACCGCCGGCGTGGATCTGGGCCTTGACGACGACTGCCTTGTTCCCCGCTGAGAACAGCGTCTTGGCCGCAGTGTCTGCCTGCTCCAGGGTCGTGGCCATCTCACCGTTCGGTACCGGAACACCGTACCTGCGCAGAATCTCTTTTGCCTGATACTCGTGAATCTTCATAGGTCTCTTTAGCTCCAGCCAGCACGGTTATAGTAGAAGGTCCGCGGAAGGACCTGCAACGCGGGAATCGCACACGTGGGCGGTTACCGAACCGGACCGGCAGTTTGCCGGGCAAATGCATGGAACTTTAACGGGAGGAGCGTGCCACTTCCTGGGGTGCATGACGGCCGGTCTGCCCTGCTAGGCTATCTTCATGTCGCTTCATCCCCAGCTTAAGCGCGTCATTGAACAGCGCAGGACGCTTACTCGCCCGGAGTCCGCCGAGGCTCTCGAGATCATTCTCCGCGACGAGGCGAGCGAGATGGAGATCGCCGCGCTTCTTGCCGCATTTGCGACGCGAGGCGAAGATGCTACGGAGATCGCCGGCTTCGTCGATTCCATGCGGGCCGCG